>JAGWVO010000048.1 GCA_018970845.1 Planctomycetota bacterium | reverse complement strand
TGAAGGGTATGGATTCCGTCGACGGCGGCATTGACGGAAATCACCGGATCGGGACTGGATCCCATGTCGTCCGCCTCGGTGACAACCTTGCCGGTGGGGTCGATCCAGCGAACCACCGGGTCGGTTGGATAGCCCAATGTCCGGGCCTGCACGGTCACCAGCAGGCCCTGCCCTTTTTTCATCTCAACCGAATGAATGTTCCTTGCCCGGGGCGCGGCCAGGAGACCGGCAACCGCCGAGGGCACGGGAAGCACCGTGGGACCGGCGCCGGCTTGCGGCACCAGCGGCACGGGCGTCGCCCAGACCTCCATCATTCCCGGGATGCCGGGGGCCGATACGCGCGCCCGGCGGGCGCCGCGCGGCACGGCGGCCCCTTCGGATGCCTCGCGCTCGATCATCCCCGGCAGGGTTGGGAACGAAACGGCCCCCATGGCACCCTTGGGAATGTTCCATCCCGCCGGTGCCGCCGCGAAGCCGGGCTTGCCCAAGGGCACCGCGGCGGGAACGGCGTGCGTGGCGAACGGGCCGGTGGTGAGCGAAAGCCGGTAGACATAGGCGGCGCCTCCGGCGAAGGCGATGCTGCTGTCGGGCATGGCCGGAAAAGCGAACAGGCGCACCGTGTGGATTCCATCCTCGCGGGCCGCATGGGCCAGGCGGGGGTCAAGCCCGAGGTCGTCGTGGTTCTCATCCACCACGATTCCCGAGGGGGAAACAACCTGAAGCACGGCATCCATCGGGGAACCCAGGCGCGCGTTGGCGTCGAGCGCGGCGACGAGCGTCTGGCCCTTCCGCAGTTCCACGGGAAAGGCGTCGACATCCCCCTTGTCGAGAAGGCCGTTGACGGTGACGGGCAGCGACAGCGGCTTGGCGCCGGCGAGGCGATTGTTGGGTTCCGTCTCGGAGACTTCGGGAAGATCGCCCACGAGAAACGGCACCACGGCCGAGGCTCCCTCGGGGGAATGGAGCCTGATCCATGTCCTGTCGGCGGGAAGGTCCGGGGGAATTTCGATTTCCAGCTTGCCGGATTCCTTGAGAGGCGATGCCTTCAAGCCGGGCGCCCAAACCTTGACATCCTTCCAGGTGAAGGTGCCGGCGCAGGTCACGACAACCTTGCCGCCGCGCTGGCCGCCCGCGGGAGCGATGTGGGTGAGGGTGGGTGCCGCGCCGAGGACAGGCCCGGAGATCAGAATGAGGGCGGCAAGCGTGCGGATCACATCAGCTCCGCGATGGGGCGCGGATCGCTCACGAGGTGCGCGGGCCGCCCGTTGGCGCCGTAAAGGATCTTGCCGGGGTCGATGCCCAGCTTGAGGTAGACGCTCGAAACGAGGTTCTCGGGGCCGTAGATCTTTTCCATGGCGGCGTAGCCGCTCCGGTCGGTGGCGCCGACCACCTGTCCCCGGGGCGATCCGCAACCGGCCACCAGCACGGACATGGCGCTCGACCAATGGTCGCGCCCGGGAGTCTTCGAGCCCGTCAGGGTGGAGATCTTCGGGGTGCGCCCGAATTCGCCCATCACCATGACAAGCGTGGTGTCGAGCATGCCGCGCTGGTCAAGGTCTTCAATGAGCGTGGCGACGACGGACTCGAGCGCCTGGCCCTGGGTCTTGAACTTGGGGAAGATGTCGGAGTGGTGGTCCCATCCGCCATCGTTGATGGTGATGAAGGGCACTCCGGCCTCCACGAGACGGCGGGCCAAAAGGGCGCGCTGGCCCAGGCCCGTTCGGCCGAACGCCTCGCGGACCCGGTCGGGTTCGCGATGCACCTCGAAGGCCTGCTGAGCCACCGCCGACTTCATGATCGAGACGGCCTGGTTGTAGTTCTCGTCGAGGCCGCGCACGGGGTCGCCGGCGGCGCGGTCCTGGAAGCGGACAAACTGGTCCAGCCGGGCGCGGAGGTCGCGGCGGTCGATGGCGCGTCCGTCGGTGACCTCGGTTGGGATCGTGACATCGCGCACGGAGAAGATGGCGCGGTTGGGATCGTCTGGAACAACGAACGGGGCGTGGCGGGAGCCAAGGAAGTTGGGGCCTCCCGAGCGGGTCATGCTGGGGATGGAGAAGTACGAGGGCAGGCCGCCGCCGGCGCCCCGCTCATGAGAGACAACCGAGCCCATGCTGGGGTGGAAGCTCACGAAGGCGCCGCAACTCACCGGGATGCGGGTGGGGGCGCCGGTCATCATGTAGTGGTTGCCGGCGCCATGGTTGTTCTGGTCGTGCCTGACGGAGCGGACGATGGTGAGCTTGTCGCTGATGGCGGCGAGTCGCTTCATGTTCTCCGAGAAGAACATCCCGGGAACCTTGGTGGGGATGGCCTTGTATTCACCCCGGATTTCGGCGGGAGCGTCGGGCTTGGGGTCGAAGGTCTCGAAGTGGCTGGGACCGCCATCGAGCCAGAAGAGGATGCAGCTGGTGGGAGGAGAGGAGGGTTGCCTGGCCCGGAGGGCGCCGGTGAGGCCGCCACCCAGAAGGGCTCCCAGCCCCAGGCTGAGCGACTCGCGACGGGTGACTCCCTCGCAGTTGCGGAATATGGCCATCGGAACCTCCAGTGTCAGTCGACAAAAACAAATTCAGGGGTGTTGAGCAAGGCCCAGAACAGATCCTCGACCGCGGCCTTGCGGGTCTTTCCGGAAACGGAGAAGACCTTCAAGGCCTCGGCCTTCTCCTTGGCGGAAGGGAGCCGTCCGTATGCCAGCAGGTACGCCTTGTCCACGATCGCCTCGTTCGTCTGGCCGGAAGCCGCCAGCGCGGCGGGACGCGCCTTCTCCTGGCTGAACTTGCCGTTGACCGCCGGGGAATTCATCAGGTGGAGAACCTGGGGCGTGGTGCTGTCGGAGGTGCGTTCGCAGGGAGGATCCTGGTTGGGGTCGGGCCTGCCGAAGGTGTCGAGGAACAGGGACGAGGCGCGGAATGTCCAGAGTTCCACGGCGCGCGATCCGGGCGGCATGGCCGAGAAGGTCTCCTCGACCCCGAGGATGTCGTTGACGGCGTCGAGCAGGGTCTCGGCCCGCAACCGCTCGCGGTAGTAGCGCGAGAAGTTCCGAAGGTCGCCGGCATTCCGATCATTGGGAACCGATGACAGCGCGAATGTCCGGGATGTCGCCACGAGCCTGATCAGCTTCTTGATGTCGTAACCGCCCTTGCGGAACTGCCCGGCGAGGAAATCAAGCAGGGCGCCATTGGTGGCGGGGTTGGTGGCGCGGATGTCATCCACGGGCTCCACGATTCCCTGGCCCATCAGTTCCCGCCAGACGCGGTTGGCCATCACCTTGGGAAACCACGGGTTGGCCGGGTCGGTCATCCAGCCGGCCAGGGCGACCCTCGGATCCTCGCCGGAAGGCACGGTGACGGAGGCGCCGGCCAGCAGCTTTGTCTCGACAGGCTCCCCTGTCCGGCCATGCCTGAGGGTGCCCGTGTCGCGGGTGAAGATCGATTCCTCGCCTCCGGATATCGGAGGGGAAAGCCCCTGCCCCTTGCGGCCGATGCGCGAGAAGAACGCCGCGAAGCCGTAGAAATCGTCCTGGCTCCAGACCTCGAACGGGTGGTTGTGGCACTTGGCGCAGTCGAGCCTCACCCCGAGGAAAATCTGGCTCACCATGGAGGCGATCTCGACGGGTTCGGGCCGGTCGCGGAAAATCACCACCGCGCCGTTGTGCCAACTGGTGCCCTGGGCCGTCACCAGTTCCGTGGCGAAACGGTCGTAGGGCATGTTGGAGCGGAACGCCTGCCTAAGCCAGGAGTCGAGCGACCGGGTCGCCTTGATGCCGGCGCGGTACGGGTTCGGCCTGAGCAAGTCGGCCCACTTGTTGGCCCAGAAATCGGCGTATTCGGGTCGCTCGAGCAATGTGTCGATCACCTTGCCCCGACGGTCAGGCGACTTGTCGGCAAGGAACGCCAGCACTTCCTCGGGCGATGGAAGCCGGCCGATCAGCCTCAGGTGAGCCCGCCTGAGCCAAGTGGTGTCGGATGCCAGCGCCGAGGGAGTTATTCCCAGCACCTTGAGCTTGTCGCGAACATGGCCGTCGATCGGGTGGCCAGATTCAAGGACCGCGTAGGCGTCTCCCGTCGGCGATCCCGACAGCGGGATCGTGATGGCGGTGACCGCGATGTGGTTCATGTAGCGGGCCATGATGGCGGCCTCGCCGGGCAAGGCTCCCGCCTTCACCACGCCCTCGCCCGCCACCGAAGCCACGGTGTTGTCGTTCGATTGGAAGGCGCTGCCGTCGGTCACATCCCGCCTTTCGCCGCTGCTGTAAACCGCGACCACCTTCAGCTTCACCGACTCGCCCGGCTTCAAGGTGCGGGCGGGTGGTTCGGCCAACACCTTGACGATGCGCGGGGCATCGGCGGGAGTGCGGGGCGCCCCGGAGGCAATCCATTCGGCGATGAGGCGGTAATACGGGCCGTTCGGATCGAGTTTCTTTCCGCCCCCATGGGGCATCTGCCCGGTGGCCTTGCGCAAAAGGAGGCTGTTGGCCGGGGATTCGGTCTGGATGCGCCGGCCGCGCGCCTCCCTGACGAGAGCGGCGTGGTCGAAATCCGAGTCAAAGCCCAAAAGCGAAAGGGCAAAACCGTTCTGGCCCCGGGATTTGCCGTGGCAGGCCCCGGCGTTGCAGCCAAACCGCGTGAGCAGGGGTTGGATGTCCGCCTCGAAGGTCACCCGTGGGGAGGTTTCGGCGGCGGCGTGAGTTCCAAACAATAGACACACAGCCGTGGCAACGGCCATGCCGAAGAAAGCCGACAAGCTGCAAGCCCTGCGCCGTTTCAAGATCCTTAGCCCCGGGGTGTCGTTTCGGGCCTTGGCGGGAAGGCCAAACTCAGACTTGGCCATAAGTTAAATCTACCTTCTTATCGGACCAGCCGCAATGAATTCTTGGCCCGATCGGGCGTTCCGGTATAGAGTGCCGGGGCGATGGCGGGTCGGTCGACCCGCCCGCCCCCCGGGAACCACTCGATGAAAGTGTTTCAAGTAATGGCCTTGGCGGCAGTTGTGGCCGCGGCAGCCCATGCCGATGACTGGCCCCAATGGATGGGCCCCAAGCGTGACAATGTCTGGCGCGAGGAGGGCATCGTGGAACTCCTCCCGGCCTCCGGACCGAAGGCCGCCTGGCGAACCCCCGTCGCGGGCGGTTACGCCGGCCCCGCCGTGGCCGCCGGCAAGGTATTCGTGACCGACTATGTCACCAAGGAGGATGTGAAGGTCGACAACTTCTCGCGCGGTTCGTTCAGCGGCACCGAGAGGGTGCTCTGCCTCGACGAGAAAACCGGCGCCATCCTCTGGAAGCATGAATACCCCGTGAAGTATGCCATCTCCTATCCCGCGGGCCCCCGCTGCACGCCGAATGTCGATGGCGGCAAGGTCTATACCCTGGGTGCCGAGGGCAACCTGTTCTGCTTCGACACCGCCACGGGGAAAGTCGCCTGGGCCAAGGACCTCAAGGCCGAGTACAAGACAACCTCGGCGCTCTGGGGCTACGCCAGCCATCCGCTGATCGACGGCGACAAGCTCATCTGCCTCGTCGGCGGCGAGGGAACGCACACCGTTGCGTTCGACAAGAACACCGGAAAAGAACTTTGGCGATCGCAAACAGCCAAGGAGCAGGGGTACTGCCCCCCCCTCATCATCACCGCCGCGGGAATTCGCCAGCTCATCATCCCCCGTCCCGACGCCGTCGCCTCGCTTGATCCCGAAACGGGGAAGCTGCTCTGGTCGGTGCCCTACGAGGCCACCAACGGATCGATCATCATGACCCCCGTGGTGAAGGACGACTACCTGTTCATCGCCGGCTACAGCAACAAGAACATGCTGCTCAAGCTCGCCAAGGACAAGCCCGGCGCCGAGGTCGTCTGGAAGGACAAGGCCAAGCACGCCTTCTCACCCGTCAATGTGCAGCCCGTCCTGTTCGAGGGCGTGATGTACGGCCACGACCAGGACGGCGAGATGTCAGCCGTTGAGCTGCCCAGCGGCCAAAGGCTGTGGAGCACCCCCGAGCCGATTGGCAAGCGCAAGGT
Source organism: Planctomycetota bacterium (assembly GCA_018970845.1). Classification (GTDB taxonomy): domain Bacteria; phylum Planctomycetota; class Planctomycetia; order Gemmatales; family Gemmataceae; genus REEB421. The sequence continues at coordinate 8,772 of JAGWVO010000048.1, read as the reverse complement.
GGGTTCCGGCACGGCGTTCATCACGCGCCAAGGCAACCGCCATTTCTTCTTCACCGAGACCGGGCACCTCGTGACGGGCTCGCTATCGCCCAAGGGTTTCACCGAAACCAGCAGGGCCAAGCTGCTGGAACCGACAAACAACGCCTTCGGCAGGCCGGTGGTCTGGTGCGCTCCCGCCTACGCCAACAAGCGGATCTATGTCCGAAACGACAGCGAGATCGCCGCGTTCGAACTGGCCAAGTGACGCGAAACGGTTTCACCAATCGCGCGCGGGCGGGACTTCCGGAGTCCCGCCCGCTGCGTTTCACTCGATCCGATTGGTGATGCTTTGCCCCGGGAAAGGCCCCATGTTGCCTTTCGAACTCACTTGTCGCCCGCCTCCTTCAGGGCGGTGACGCTGATGATCCTTCTCTCGGCGACCTCGACACCCTTGCGGATGTTCAGGGTGCCCGTCACCGTGACATTCTTTCCGTTGAGCGACTCGGCCTTTTTACGAAGCTCCATTTGCTTGCCAAAATCCAGTTCATATGTGCTCTTTTCCGCCCGGAGGATCGTGCCAGTCGTCTCTCCACCCGCGGCGAAAATACCCGTGGCCAGCTTCCCCGTGAACTCCATTTTCTTGCCTTCCTTCGGGTTATCCTCGGCCCGGCTAAAAACCAGCGCCATCGACAGGCTCATGAACAGGACCAGCGCCGCGCGCATGCGATTGTCTCCCCTGGGTGTCGCCGGGCCGGGATCCACAGCCATCCCGGCCCTCCAGATTGGATGATATCAACGGGAAGTCGCGCCGGGATCGTGCGCGGGGAGCTGCTGGAATTGTACTTTTCCAGCGTTTCAATATCATGATATCAGATGAGTACGCCGGTGAACGCGCCCGCCGGGCCGGCCAGCGCCAACCGTCCCACCGGAAGATTGCATGAAATATCTCAGCCATCTTTGCCTTGGTCTTGGTTTCGCCAGCATCGCGCTCAGCATTTTCATTTGGTTTTACATCAAGAAATGGGGACCGATCTTCGAGGAGACAGCCGACCCGGCCCATGCCGAGCGCTTTGGAATTTTTGTTGGTTTATGGGCCCCGAGTTTCTTCATCCTCAGCGAGCGGGTGCAATCGCTTTTCGTGAAGAAATGACCTCGCCTGCCTCGCTTCAGCCCTGAGCCTCACGCGACCATTGACCTTGCCCGGGCATGGGCCGCGTCGCGATCGGCCAACTCCCCATCCATCTGGGCCGCAAGCAGGGAATCCAGCATTTCCTTGATGGCGGGACCAGGCTTCATGCCCATGGCGATCAGGTCGTTTCCGGTCACCCATGGCGCGGGGGCCAGGACTTCCCGAGGCAGCCTCGCCAGGATCTCCGCCGCATGGGCAATGCCCGCGTCGCCGGTATCCCGCGCCTTCCCGATGGAAATAAGGTCGGCGGCGCCGGCGTGGGCAAGCACCGGGTAAAGCTGGCTCGGCCGCATGCCCTTGGAGGCCGACAGGAAGCCGGAATGCCTCAAAAGCCATCTCAGCAAGTCGCGTTCCTGGTTGGAAAACCGCAGGCGCGCCGACATGGGCATGGCCACCGCTTCGTCAACCCCGTCCAATAGCACGGCGAGCGCGGCAATGGCCCCGGCGGAAGGCTCGAGCCGCCCAAGCGCCCCAAGAGCCTTTTCAAGATCCTCCGGAACCTGGGCCAGGTGCCCCGCCTCGGGCAGCACCCGATGCAGGAGGTCGAGTTCGGCCAGCAGCGCGGCGGCCCGGCTTCTTCTGGCGCCCTTGAGCATCTTGCGAATTTCCTCGGCCACCCTCTCGGCGCTGACCACCGCGATCGCCGAGGCGTGCCGGGCCACCGCCGCGGCCGTTTGCGGGCAGATCTCCATGCCGAAGCGCGCCGCCATGCGCACCGCCCGCAAGAGGCGAAGGCGATCCTCCGAAAACCGCTGGTCGGGATCCCCGATGGCGCGCAGGACCCCGCGCGCCAGGTCTTCGCGTCCGCCGACAAAATCCAGCAGCCGTTCAGAAACCGGATCCAGGAACATCCCGTTGATCGTGAAGTCGCGCCTTAGGGCGTCCTCCCGGGCCGATGAGAACACCACGCCCGAGGGACGGCGGCCATCAAGGTACGGGCCGTCGTTGCGGAAGGTGGCGACCTGAACCTTCAGGTACCCTCCTCCGGACCCCTTGCGGATGACATCGATCACCCCGAAGCTGGCGCCCACGGCGAGGCTGCGGGGGAACAGGGCCTGAACCTGTTCCGGCAAGGCGGAGGTCGCCACATCGTAGTCATCGGGTGCCAGGCCGAGAAGTTCGTCGCGCACGCACCCGCCCGCGAAAACCGCCTCGTGCCCGGCCGCCTGAAGGCCGCGCACGACATCAATCGCGAACATTCTCTCGGCCGATTCCACGGTTTTCCTCCGGTTCGGCTATCGTAGCAGCAGGAGGTTCCGCGATGCTCCCGATCGTGACACTTGGACTGGCCTGCGCGGCCCCGCCGGCTTCCGGCCCGGCCGTGGGTGACAAACCCGCTCCCTACAGCTTCGTGGTCTGCACCGGCGCCCAGCGCGGCAAACTCCACTGCTTTGTCTGCGACGCCGGCGACAAGCCTTTCGTGGCCTTCTTCGCCCGGGAGCCTTCCCCCGCGCTCGGGACTCTGGCCCGCCGCTGCGAGGACGCGGCCAGGCAGGCCAAGGGCGCCGAGGCCAAGGGCTGGGTCACCTTCCTCAAGCCCGACCAGTTGGCCTTTGACGCCACGGCGCGCCGTTTCGCCACCGAGCACAACCTGGCGGCATTCTCCGTCGGCGTGTTCGAGGATGTGGTCGGCCCGCCCGACTACAAGATCGCCGCGGACGCCGCCATCACCGTGGTGATCGCCAGCGGGGCCAAGGTTCGTTCCACATTCGCCTTCACCGACGGTTCGCCGGGAACAAGGGAGCTGGACGAGATCGTCAAGGGTTGGAAGGCCACCCTTGCCCCGGGAGCGCCGAAATGAGCGGAGATTGGGTATCCGGCCTTGATCTCATGGCGATGCGCAAGGATTACATCCAACGCGGCCTCGATGAAGCCGAGGCCGGAACCGACCCGTTGGCCCTTTTTGACACCTGGCTGCGGGCGGCGCTTGAGCAGCAGTTGCCCGAACCCTACGCCTTCACGCTGGCGACCGCCACCCCAGGAGGTTCACCGTCGGCGCGCATCGTGCTTTTGAGGCAGTTCGACTCCGGCGGCCTGGTGTTCTTCACGAATTATGAAAGCCGCAAGGGCAACGAACTCGGGATCAACCCTCGAGCTGCCGCGGTTTTCTTCTGGCCCGAATTGGAACGCCAGGTCCGGTTCGAGGGCTTCGTCGAGAAGATCAGCGCCGCCGAGTCGGATGCCTACCACCTGCGAAGGCCCCCGGAAAGCCGCTACGGTTCGGCCGCATCTCCGCAAAGCCGGGTGATTTCCAGCCGGGAGGAACTGGCGAGCAAAGTGGACCAGTTGAGGCGGGAATATCCCGGGGGGGTGCCGCGCCCGGCACATTGGGGGGGATACAGGCTCATGCCCGACGCCATCGAGTTTTGGCAAGGTCGGCCATCGAGGCTTCACGACCGCATCAGGTTCAAGGATTCGAAAGGCCGCTGGATCCGGGAAAGGCTGGCACCCTGAGGCGAACCCTAGCGGTTTCCGATTCCCTGGGCGAACCGGAAATCGGCCTGGGCCCGGAAATAGTCCTGCTGCGCGCCGATCTCGAGAAGTTCGGCGTCGAACGCCGCCTGCTCGCGCAAGGTCACGCGCAGGATGTCGCTGCGGCCCAGACGAAGTTGCTCGCGTTCGGCCTCGGCCACCAGCCTGACCAGCTCGACGCGGTTTTTGGCCTGAATGAAGAACTCATAGGCTCGCTCAAGGGCGGAGAAGGTGTCCTGCACTTCCGCGCGAACGACATCCTCGGCGTTGCGAAGCTGCTGGTCGGCCTGGGCGATGAGGGCCTGCGCCTGAAGCACGCGTCCGCGCGCCTCGCGCTGCTGAACCGGGAAGTTGTAAAGGATCGACGCGTTGAGGTTCGACCGGTCGAGCCCGTTGGGACCCGACAGCGGGCTCTTCGAGAAGCCAAGGTCCTGCGAGCCGCCAACGAGGGCGTTCACCGACTGCATCATCTGGTTGGTGGCGAGGCGGTAATCGACCACGGCCTTTTCCCGCTGGAGCCTCAACCTGAGCGGTTCCGGCCGCATCTGCATGGCGCGGTCGATGGCGTCGTCCATCAACGACACGCTGACCGACTGAACCAGGGGAAACGCGGGAAGCCTGTCGGGGCCGGCCAGGGTGGGGCTGCCCGTGTTGTCGCGGAGAAACAGGGAAAGGTCGATGGTCGACTGCTGGAATCCGCGCTGGGCCTGCACCAACAAGCCGTTCCTGAGCGCGATGTTCTGCTGGTTGTCGATCCTCTCGATGTTGGCCACCGGACCAGCCTCGACGCGGGCTTTAAGTTGCTCGTCACGGTCAACGGCGAGCTTGAGCAGGTTGCTGGCGATCCTGAGCCTCTGGCCCGAGGCGACCCAGTTCCAGTAGACCCTCGTGGCGGCGCGCAGGAAGTCGAGACGCTGCCGCTCGATGGTCGGTTCGGCGATCTGGACATCGAGCCTGGCCTGCTGGAGACCGGCGCGCGGCCTGTCAATGGCGCGGTCGCGAAGGAGCGGAATAACGATCCCGGCGCGGAGTTCGCCGCCATCGGCGGTTTTCTGGCCAAGGTTGTAAGTCGGGAATTCACCATACCCGTTGCGGTAGCCGGCGAAGATTCCCATGCCGCCGTTGGGCAGCGCCTGGTTGAATCCCAGGCTGCTGCGAATGCTGTCGTAGGTCGCCGGACTCGTTCCATCGGCGGAGGCGTTCAGGTTGAGGTCGAAGGCGCCCATCGCCGTGACGACCTTGCCACCCGCCAGCACCCTTTCCTGCTCGATGGCCCTGAGGAGCGGGTAGTTCTGTTCAACCGAGTCGAGAACCTCGTCGAGGCCCAGGGGGCCGCCCACGCTCTTTTCAGCACCCAGGATGGGGGGCAACTCCCTGGGAGGAGGCGGGGGGACTTTCCCGGGTGCCGCGGGGCCGGCATCGGGCCGCGGGGCGGGAAGAGCCGGCGGCGTTCCCTGCCTGACGACCGCGGGAAGCGGGGCGGGCGCCAATTCCGGGTCCTGGGCCAAGGCCGAGGATGAGGCCAGGAGCATGGCGGCGAGCCAGCCTTGGGTTCCCCTTGCCCAACTCACGGTTTCACCTTGGGAGGCTTGCCGCCATCCTTCGCCTTGTCCTGCGGCGCCGCCACCGGCGGGAATCCGTTGAGGTTCCGCCACAATTCATATCCCAGCGAGACGCGGTTGAGGAAGATGTAACCGACGGCCTGGTTGCCTTGGCGAAGCTGGGAGTCCTCGGGCCACCTGTCGGCGGGCTCGAGGGCGTCCTCCTCGATCAACACCCGGAACCTTCCGTTGCCGTCATCCGTCGGGTCGACCTGCCGCACCCTTCCGCCGAAGGTGCCGGTGGCGACCGATGGCCAGCCCGCAACCTGGATGGCCGGCCATCCCTCGAACATGAGCCGCACATGCGGGAAGGCCCCCGACTGCTCCTTGAATGCCGTCAGCAGGGGGGAATCAACCCCGTCGACCATCAGCTCCACGACCCTTTCAGCGGTGTCGGGCACGATCACGGCAAGGGGTTCGTCCTCCTTGACATATTGGCCACCCTGGGCCACATTCGCCGAGATTCGGAAGATGGTCCCGTCGCACGGGGCCGTGATGATTCGCGCCTTGAACCGTTCGATTCGATTCTCAAGATCCTGTATGTCTCGGTCATAGCCGTAGAGATTTTGCTCGGCCTTGCGCAGGTCGCGCCGCGCCGTGGCCACATTGGTGATGCCGGAGGCCTCCGCCTGAAGCACCAGCGAATCGCTCGAGGCCAGCATTGATTCGGAGCGCTTGATCTCGGCCTCGGCCCGCTTCACCTCGGTGGCGGCGCGGTCGAAGCGCATCTTGGCCTCGTCCCGGTTCAGGGACGATTCAAGCCCCCCGAAGCGCTTGTCGTTGAACAACTTGTCATACATCTGGAAGCGCTGCCCCTCAAAGTCGGAGGCGAAGCTCATGTTCGCGCGCGATTGTTTCGCCACATCCACGAGCATGGCCGATGCCTCCCTGCCGGCCTTCGCGGCCTTGACCGCGGCATCGAGCGCCCTTGTTTGCGCCTCGACGGCCCTGCCCTGCTCAGCGACTTCCTCAACTGCGGCTTTTCGGCGATTGAGCAGAAATTGCTTCTGGACCTCAAGCCGGTTGGCCATGTCGGGGTCATTATCATTAATATCGACAAGAACATCACCAGCCTTGACCTTGGATCCCTCGACAACGCGCCACCGGCCGATCTGTCCGCTCACCCGCGCCGTGATTGTTTGCTTTCTTTCCGTTGGAGCGTAAGCAGTCACTTGCCCCCTGGCCCTGATCGTCTGCTGCCAAGGCACGAAGGCCAGCGCGGCGGGAAGCAGAAGGAAAGTAACCATAAGCAATCGCCCCACATGGCGGGCGATGGATGGCGTGGCGGCGCGTTCCACCGAGGTGGGCGTGCCAATGGAATTGAACGCCGGCAATTCCCCGACCCTGACGATCATGGCGCCAAACCTCCCGCCAACGACTCATTCCCATGGGAATGAGATTGGCCTATATCTCCGATTCCACCCCTTAGGGTCATGATTTGGTCGCAACGAACCATCACCTCGTCACGATTCGTGCCCAACAACAATGTCCAGGAAACCCCCGGCGCGGCGACGGCACGCAACACAGTCTGCAACGACGCCGAATCCAGCCCGTCAAGGACACGGTCGATGGCCAGCAGTCGGGGCTTTCCAGCAATCGCCCGCGCGATTGTCAGCAGGGTTTCCTGGATGTTCGAAAACGGGGATCCGCCCGGAACGACCAGGGTGTCGAGCCCATGGGGAAGTCGCTGCACGGCGTCCCTTAGGCCGACCATCTCCAAGGCGGAGACAACGGCCGGAAGTGGCACATGGGCCCTGCCCATGCGCAGGTTTTCGAGTACCGTGCCTTGCACCAGTCCCGTACCTTCGCCGACCAGCGCCGTGTGTTCACGGATGCTGTCCAGTGACAGGTTCCTGATGTCGATCCCGTCCGCCTCGACCACGAAGCCGTCAGGCTCGCGCATGCCGCAGAAGACCTCCATCAGGCGTGTCTTGCCCGAACGCGCGGGGCCTGTCAGGGCGATTTTCTCGCCGGGGGCCATGGACCATGGCTGGGAATCCGGTCGAATGACTCGCAGGGAAAGACCCGATTCGCAATCAGGCAGCGGCTCCCCTCCGGAACGATCAAGCGGCAAGTCGGTCACTAGGCCTATCTTCTCGGTGCTTGAAAGCAGGTCGTACCAGGTCTCGGCATATTTGCCCATCTTGCTCACCGAGGAGACGACAAGGGAGACGATCATTTCCGCGGCGACCAACTGCCCGAGGGTCAATTGCCGGGTGATGACAAGCCAGCCACCCAGCCCGAGGAGCGCCGAACTGGCCACGACCTGGGTGGACATGCCGAAAACCGTTTGCCGCCAAATCACGGAAAAATGCTGTTTTCTCGCATCAAGGTAATGCGACGCCAAGGCGTCGGCCCTGTCGAGGGACCATTGTTTACCTCCGGAGGATTTGAAAAGGCGATGGCAGCGCAGAACCTCCTCCAGCCAGCCAGCGACATCGTACTTGGCATGGGATTCGTCGAGGCTCGTGCGGACGCCCCCCCAGCCGAGCACAAGCACTAGAAACGAAACAAGCAGGACCAGCACGATGTCAAAACCCAGCAGGAACGGATGGTAGGAGGCCAGGACCAGCAACCCAATGAAGGTCATGATGACCATCGCCAGCCCATCAAGGAGCAGCGTGGAGATGGATTTTTGCAGCGTGAGGACATCAAAGAATCGGTTGGCGAGTTCGGGCCCGCTGCGATGGTCGAAGTTGTCCAGCCTGAGCGCGGGAAACCGGTTGGCATAGTCCGCAACGACGCGGGTGAACAAACGACGCTGAAGGCATTCAACCACGAACACCTGCATCGCGCGGATGGCTGCGGCCAGTCCGAGGCAGCTCATCAAAATCAGGGAGATCGCGATCACGGGCCAAAGAAGCACGCCAAAAGCCACCGTGTTCACCAAGGCCTCGACGGCAATGGGGGTGGCCAGCGAAAGAATGGCAACGGCAACGCAGTAAATGATGAGAGCCGAAATGTCACTCCATTCCAGCGCCAGCAAGTTGAACAACCGGGAAAACGGCTTGGGTTTGGGATCGTGATTCCCATGCCCGCCCTGCGAGGAATGACCGGCCATGAGAACTCCCCCCAATCTCATTCCTTAATTATCAGTAAGGATCGGATGAGGTCAACCAAACCTTGATTTTTCGTAAGAATAAGCCATGCGATCTTTCACGATACATTAATTATATATGTTTAATTGTCGTTCAAACATTTGCATCTAAAGCATATCACCATATTCGTATGTTTTTGTCATTTTCTTGTTTTTGTGCCATCCCAGTTTCACAAGGAGATTCGCGGGAAAAACAAGATGGGGAACAAGGAACGGTTCGTCCAGCCAAGGCTCATTCCATCGGGCCTTGCGGCATTGGCTACCAATTGACCGCCCATGAATCTCCTGTGAAACTGGGCCTCCGAAGGACAAGGATGGTCCAAAGGGAGTCAGGGGCGTGGGTCTCAACCGTCGAGAGATCGTCAGGCAGTCCGGTGGCGCGATCGCCCTCTCGCTGGCACGGGCGAACCTCATTCACGCAGCTGCCAAGCCCC
>JAGWVO010000538.1 GCA_018970845.1 Planctomycetota bacterium | reverse complement strand
TCAAGTACCTAGGATCGGGCCGACAGGCGATGAATTGCGTTTTCGTGCGCAACCTCGTCGATGCCGGCCTGCTGGCCCTTGAAAACCCATTAGCGGTGGGTGAGGCGTTCAACATCACCGACGGTGAATCCGTCAGCAAGAAGCGCTTCATCGAGGCTGTCGCGGATGGATTCGGAGTTTCCAGGCCGGGGTGGATCAAGGTTCCCCTCTGGCTGGCCAAGCCTTTGGCCGCGTGGATGGAGTCGGGGGCGCGCGCCCGAGGGGCCAAGGAACCCCCGTTGCTGACACAGGCGCGGGTGAAGTTTCTCGGCCTCAATCTGGACTTCAGCATCGCCAAGGCCCGGCGCATTCTGGGCTATTCACCGAAGTTCCCATTTGATGCCGCCATGCGGGAAACGGTGGCCTGGTACCATTCTTCCAAGTAAGAAAGCCCTTGATTGTTTTTTCCTACCTGAACTCCGAGGACCCAGGCATGGACCTGCGCGGCAAAAAAGTGGCCATCCTGGTTGAACAGCAGTATCAGGAAATGGAAGTTTGGTATCCGCACTACAGGCTCAAGGAAGCGGGCGCCTCATCCATTCTCGTCGGCCCCGAGGCCGGCAAGTCCTACCCCAGCAAGCTCGGCTATCCCGCAGTCGCTGAAAAGGGAATCAGCCAGGTGAGCGCGGACGAGTTCGACGGCGCCGTGCTTCCGGGTGGCTTCGCTCCCGACTTCCTCCGCCGATCCCCCGCGATTGTCTCCTTCGTGCAAAAACTGCACGACCAGGGCAAGGTCTTGGCGGCGATCTGCCACGGGCCATGGATGCTCTGCTCAACCAACGCCCTTCGCGGCGGTCGCAAGGCCACCTGTTTCTTCGCCATCAAGGATGATGTGGTGAACGCCGGGGCCAGCTATTCCGACGCCGAGGTCATCCGGGATGGAAACATCATCACCAGCCGCAAGCCCGATGACCTTCCCGCCTTCATGCGTGAAATGATGGCTGCGTTGGCCGAGCGCAAATAACGAATCCCGACCGTTTCCCTTTCCCACGATTCCACGGAGAATTCCCGATGCCTTCCCACGACTACGCCCCCACCCGAGATGACCGCTTCGCCTTCGGGGTCTGGTGCCTTCAGAACCGCGGCCGCGACCCGTTCGGCGATGTGACTCGGCGGGAGTTCCCGGCCCTTGAGTGCATCAAGGGGTTGGCGCAACGCAACTGCTACGGGTTCGAATTCCACGACAACGACATCATCCCGTTTGGCGCGAGCGCGACCTTGCGCGACCAGATCGTCTCCGACATCAAGAAATTGATGGCCGACACCGGCATCAAGGCGACCATGGCCACCACCAACACCTTTTACCACCCGGTATTCAAGGATGGCGCCTTCACCAGCAGCGATCCGGCCGTGCGGTTGTTCGCCACGCAAAAAGTGATGCGCTGCATCGACCTCGCCGCGGAATTCGGCACCGAGATCTTCGTGTTCTGGGGCGGCCGCGAAGGGGTCGAGGTGGACGCCAGCAAGGATCCCATCAGCGCCGCCGGCTGGTTCAGGGACAGCCTCAACTTCCTTTGCGAATATGTCCGGTCCCAAGGCTACAAGATCAAGTTTTCCATCGAACCCAAGCCCAATGAGCCCAGGGGCGACCTGTTCCTGCCGACCGTCGGAAGCGTGCTCGCCTTCATCCAGACCCTGGCGCACCCCGGAATGGTCGGCATCAATCCAGAGACGGCGCACATCAAGATGGCGGGCCTCAATCCTTACCACGAGTTCGCACAGGCCCTCGACGCCGGAAAACTGCTCGATGTCCACCTCAACGGGCAGAAACCGCTTCGGTTCGACCAGGATCTCACCTTCGGATCCGACGACATCAAGGAGGCCTTCTACACGGTCAAGCTCCTCCTCGACCACAAGTACCAGGGCACCATCGGCTTCGACGCCCACCCGTACCGGACCGAATCCGACCCTTGGGACTTCGTCGACCGCAGCATGCGCACCTACCTGATTCTCCGGGAAAAGGCCCGCCGGTTCGCCGAATGCAAGGAGATCCAGGACATCCTCAAGGAACTCCATGGCGCCCATGCGGAATTGGCCGGCTACGCAAAGTCGTTCAGCAAGGAAGCCGCCGCCAAGCTCAAGTCGATGGACCTGAACCCCGAGGCGCTCGTGAGCCGGAAGCTGCCTTATGAAAGGCTCGACCAACTTGTGACCGAGATCCTTCTTGGCGTGATCTGACACCGGGAAAACCCGAAAGGGCCCACCGATATGGCACCCAACCACTCCCCCCGGTTCCTGCGCATTGTCGAGGAAGCCCGTTCCCGCGTGCGGGAATGCAGCGTGGATGATGTGAGGGCCCGGCTGGCGCGCGGGGAAACGCCCAACCT
>JAGWVO010000537.1 GCA_018970845.1 Planctomycetota bacterium | reverse complement strand
CTTCTGCTGCGCATCGCCCTGATGCTCCTTGCCGGATTGTTGCTTTCCCGCTGGCTGGTCAGCGGTGAACCGCCGGCGCCGCCCGTCGACCTTCTGGCCCATGATGTCCTGCTCGACGACAGCATGAGCATGTCGGACCGGGAACCGTCCCAAGGTGAGGAACGCGAGTCGATCCAGGCCGCCCGAGACGAGGTAGTGAGACTCGCGGGAGAATTGGCCAAGGGCCGGATTCCCGCGAACCTTCGGGTGAGGCTGGCTTCGGATCCCGATAACCCGGTCTTCGACGAACAGGTGGGCGAGGGGTCGGCGCAGGCGCTTGCCTCCGCGCTTTCAAAGGTCTCAGCCAAGCCCGCGCGCATCGCGATGGCCGCGCCTCTCAAGGCCGTCATCGACGCGTCACTTGCCCTTGCCGACAAAGGGAGAATCCGCAGGACAGTGCACCTTCATTCCGACCTGAGGGCCAACGACTGGGCCGACGGACAAATGGCTGCGGAATGCCAAAGGTTCGCCTCGCAGAACGGCGAGATCCGTCTTCTTGATTGCGCGAGTCCCTCACGAACAGGCACGCCGGAACCCCAAGCCCACGGAAATCTCGCCCTGTTGGGACTGGTTCCTGAAACCCGTTCGGTGCTCGAGGGACAACCCGTCACGGTCACGGCGATGGTGGCCAACCTGGGTCGGGACCCCCGGCGATCCGGGTTGTCGGTGCTTGTCAACGGCGCCCGGGATTCCGGCGCCTCGGCGCTGATCGATTCGCTTCCCCCCGGGAAAGTAACATCCGTGCCGTTCCGGGTCGTTCCATCCCGTCCCGCCGGCGCGCCACAGGTTCCCGGCACGCCCAATCCCGACCCCGCCCGAAGGGACTCCATTCGAAGGGCCGACCCCGTGCTGATGTCGGTGCGGGTGACGGTGGAAGATTCGGGAAGGACCGGATTGGCGGCCGACGACACGCGTGACCTCGTCCTGCCGGTGCGCTCGCGATTTCCTTTGCTTGTGATTGATGGATCGTCATCGGGAAGGACAGACGGCTCCCTTGGCTCCGACGCCCTTCACCTTGGCGCCGCGCTGAATCCCCAGTTGTTTGACGCGGAGTTCCGCGACCCCCGCGAATTGCCGGCGACCGACATCGGCGCCTATCCGATGATCGCCATGCTCAATGTCACCGACCTGCCCGACACCGAGGTGGCCCGGCTTGACGCCTTCGTTCGGGAAGGGGGAGGCCTCGCCTGGTTCACCGGCGACCGAACCGATCCCGCCTTCGCCAACAGGTTGTATTCCATGGCGGGTCTTTTCCCGCTGCCTCTGGCCTCCCAGCCGTCCCCCGCCTGGTCCGACCAGCAGCGCGAAGACTACCGCAAGGATGATTCCCCGAAGATCGTGCTGCCCGACCCTGAAAATCCGGTTGTCGCGGGATTGGCCTCCTTCCGGCAGGTTTTCCGCTTCCTTCGAATTGAACGACACTGGCCGCCCGCCACGGATGGCTCATGGCGGCAAGGCGCCGAAAGGGTGTTGGCCCTTCCGGCGCGGTCATGGTCCAACGCGGTTCGCCGCGATGACCTGAGGCAGCGGATTCTCAAGGCCATCGACCTGCAGGCCGATCCTTACACGCGGCCTGAGGCTGGCAAAGCGCTGGCCGAGCTGGCGCGTCGGGCGGCGAACTTGCGGGGAAGACTCGCCGCTGGATCTCAGTTCGAAGTCGTCGCGGCGCTGGAGTCGTTCCTCGACCTCGGGCAACCCGCCGCATCGAATCCGCTCAGGCAGGCTTGGGAGACACCCGCCCTTGCCACGCGCGCCACGGAGCTCACGGATCTTGTCAGGGAAATTCAGGAAGGGGATCCGCTTCTGGTGTCGAGGAACCGGGGAGCCGGGCGGGTCACCGCGTTTCTCACCTCCGCCGGCCCCCAACTGTCCAAGCCTCCGGCGCCCGGCGAGCCTAACATTGGGTGGAATGAATGGGCCAACGGATTCCTTTCGGCAACCTATCCGATCCTGATCCAGGACAGCCTCATCGACCTTTTGCGCGCGGGAGGTCAGGGCATCGAGGCACGGCCCCTTCTTCCAGTCAAGATCCCGCTTCCCAGGGACCGGATTGATCCGGAGGTCGTAGCGACATTTCTTGCCCAGACGGGGCCGACGAAGGGAGTTCCCCCCAAGCCCGAATCTGTCGTCGCGAGGGTGGTCCAGGAGGCGGATGAATCCCTTCCGGCCGAATTGGTCCTGCCGGCGCAATCGTTGCCGGGCTACTATTCCGCCACCCTTTATCCCAAGGGAAGGCGAATGGCCGAGGGGGCGCTTGTTGAGCACAAAGGCATCGCCGTGAATGTCGACACGACGGAAAGCGACCTGAGGCGCGCCCCATCCGCCATGATCAC
>JAGWVO010000047.1 GCA_018970845.1 Planctomycetota bacterium | reverse complement strand
CTCATCGGCCACATGCAGTACAGCCAACGCGATCCCAACCGCGACCACGCCCGCGGCCGCGTCTACCGACTTGTCGCCAAGGATCGCCCGCTGTTGAAGCCGGTCACCCAGTTTGGCAAGCCTGCGGCCGAGATCCTCGAGCAGCTCCGCGAGCCGGAATGGCGCACCCGCTACCGCGCCCGCCGAGAACTGCACGACAGGAGCCTCGATGAGGTGAAGCCGGCGGTTGAGAAATGGCTCGCGGGCCTGAAGGCCGATGACAAGGAGCATGACAGGCTCCGCTGCGAGGCCATGTGGGTTCTCGCGGGCCACCATGCCATTGACGCCAAGCTCCTCAAGGAACTTCTGGCGGCCAAGGCTCCCCAGGCGCGTGCGGCTGCGGTTCGGGTGCTTTCGGACCAACGCGACCATTTCCCCGAGGCGCTGGCTTGGTTCAAGGCCGCCGCGGCGGATGAGAATGAACGCGTCCGGCTCGAGGCGGCGCGGGCGCTCAGCCTTTACCCGAGTTCCGAGGCGGCCGCGGCGGTCTTGGAAATCGCCGCCAAGCCGATGGACAAGTGGCTGAAGTACACCGTGGAAAGCGCCCTCGCCGCCAACGAGAATGTCTGGCGCGGGGAATTCCTCTCCGGAAAAATCGCCAAGGGCAACGCCGCCGGCCAGAAGGTTCTTGGCGACATCCTCGCCTCGTCCAAGGCGGGCAACGCCGCGGTGCCCTTCCTGCGCACGCTGCTCAGCCAGGAGGATACCTCCAAGGAAACCCGCAACAAGGCCATGACCGCGCTCACCGCGATGAAGGGAAACACCAACAAGGGCCGCGAGGTCTTCGTGCGCGCCTGCACCGCCTGCCACAAGGTGGGCAACGGCGAGGGCAACGAGTTCGGGCCGAACCTGCACCAAGTCGCGACCCGACTGAAGGACCGCTACAAGCTGGTTGAGTCGGTGATCGACCCCAACGCCGAGGTGGACAAGAAGTACCTTTCCACCCGCATCGCCACGGCCGATGGCAAGATTTTCTCCGGCCTGGTGGTTTCCGACTCGCCGAAGGAAGTGGTGCTGTTCGACGGCAAGGAAAAGCGCACCATCAAGGTGGCCGACATCGAGGCTCGCGAACTTCTGAAGCAGAGCAGCATGCCCGAGGGCCTGGCGGGCACCATGGCTCCCGTCGAGTTCCTCGACTTGATGGAGTACCTGGCGTCGCTGAAGTGAAAAATGGCGGGCGGCGAGCGTCGGGCGTAAGCCCCATGGGTTTCTGTATCACCTCATCCGGCTGACGCCGGATGCTTGCACGGAAATTGTGCGCTGACGCTTTACTCGCCCGTTGCCGGCGCCGTGTTCATCGCCGTGGCCGTGCCGCTCGGGTTGGCGCCGCCAGAACGATAAGCCTGGGCCCGGCTTGGGTCATGCAATGAGCCGCCGCTGGCCAAAAGCGGATCCGGCTTGGGCGCCACCGCCACGGGCGTCGGCCCCTGGGTGGTCTTGCATGCGGGGACCACGAGAACAAGCCCCAGCCACCACGCGCGCGACATGAATCACCTCCCGTTCCGTAGCGGAACAGGAAACTCTTCCATGCGCTTGCGGCCCGGTTGGAAAACCGTCGATCCTTGAGCCGTTTTTTTGATTTCGTCGTCGATTTTTCCAGCAAGGGCCATCCACCGGGTGCAACCCGCACAATCAGCCCACGGTTTCCAGGTACTCGACTCCATGGGCCTCCCGGGCCAGCAGGGCTTCGATTTCCAGAAAGAGGATCCGGTTGGGCCCCATGCACGAGGCGCATGCCCCGTGAAGGCGCACCTGCGCGGCGGGTCCATCGATGCCGACAACCTCGATCCGGCCGCCATCGGGGCCGAAATGGTCGGCCGCCACCGAGTCGCAGATTTCCTGCAGCCGGAGCAGCCGCGGGTCAGCCATGGTTGGCCTCCCAAGCGGCCCGGGCCCGTTCGACATCCAGCCGCAACTGGTCCACAAGGGCTTCCCGATTCGGGAAACGCGCCGGATCCCTGAGGCGGGAGAGAAACTCCAGAGCCAAGGGTTGGCCGTAAATGTCGCCTTGGAATCCGATGAGATGGGCCTCCACGCGCAGGCCCGGCACCCCGAAGGTGGGAAGGGGCCCCACATGAACCGCCGAGGGCAGGTTGAAACCATCGGGCAGGATCGCGCAGGCGGCATACACCCCGGGGGCGGGAACCAGCGTGGAGCATTCGAGGTTGGCCGTGGGAAAGCCGAGCGTCCGGCCCCGGCGGTCGCCCTGGACCACAGAGCCTCGCAGGCGATACGGTCGGCCAAGGAATCGGGCCGCCGCGGTGACATCCCCCGATTCCAAAGCGGCTCGGATGCGGGTGCTGGAAACCGGCTCGCCATCGAGAATGACGGGATTCACCTCCACCAGTTCGATGCCTCCGGCGCGGCAAAGCTGGCACAGGGTGGCCATGGTTCCAGAGCGGTTCTTGCCGAAGCAGAAATCGGGCCCTTCCACGATGCCCCGCGCCGCCAGGCCGGCCACCAGCACCCGGTTGAAAAATTCACCTGATGACAGGCCAAGCAGTTCGCGCGTGGGGGCGATGGCCACGGCATGGTCGGCGCCGATGGCGCGAAGCGCCTGAAGCCGGTCGGTAAGCGGCGTGAGCGGAGCGGGGGCGGGAAGGTCGGGCCTGAGCACGGCGCGGGCATGGGGCTCGAAGGTGACGGCCACCACGGGAGCGCCGCCGCCAAGCCTTTCCGACAAGGCGCGGGCGGCGCGAAGCAGGGCCGCATGCCCCAAATGGGCGCCATCAAAATGGCCGATGGTCACCACGCCATGGAGGCATTCGGGTGGAAAACTGGCCAAGGGATCAAGCACCGTCATGATGCGGGCATTCTAGCAATGCCGTCTGGTACGATGACGGAATGCCAGGTCGGCCGGACTGTCGCTGCCCGGGGCGGGATAACACCCGACCGCCGGGGGGAGGAAAGTCCGGGCTCCACAGGGCGCGGTGGTGGCTAACGGCCACCGTCCGAAGGAAACGGCTCCGGGGAAACCCGGGAACCGGCTCCGAAGGACAGGGACAGTGCAACAGAAAACATACCGCCGGCCGCGTTCGCGCGGTGGCAAGGGTGAAATGGTGGGGCGGCCCAGCCGCTTAATGTAAGAGCCCACCAGCAGCCGGGTGACCGGCTGGCTTGGCAAACCCCACCGGGAGCAAGACCAAATAGGAGGGGAGGGCCTGCCCGGCCCGCCATCACCCTCGGGTAGGTCGCACGAGCGCGGGGGCAACCCCGGGCCTAGAGAAATGACCGTCACCCGGGGCCAGTCCCCGGGAACAGAACCCGGCTTACAGGCCGGCCTGGCATCTTCCACTCATGGCCGCGGGCGCGCACCCGGCCCTCCTCGTCCACAAGCAAAATGGTCGGGCTGGTCGAGGTGTCCCACGCCGCCCGGGAACGACCCGCGGGATCGGCCAGCATCCTCAGTCCACGGAGTGCCGGCCTTGGTGCCGACTCGGCGCCGGTTCCCTGGCAGACGGCGACGACATCCACTCCCGGATGGCCCGCGGCCCATTTCGCCAAGGCGGGCAGCTTCTCCTGGCAGGCGACGCAGTCAGGAGAAAAACAATACACGATGGCCGGCCTGCCGGCCGCCGTCACCTCGAGTCCCTCGACGCGGGCCAGGATTTCACCACGGTCGTCCGCGCCGTCCTCGAGAACCGATCGCGCCCGGGCCTTCGCCTGGATGGCCAGGGCCGACTCACGCAGGGCGGTCCGCGCCTTTCCGTCGAGGCCGGGATGGGGCAGCATCTTTCCGGGAATACCCTTTTCCAGGATGGCGTCGAACCGTTCGCCCGAAAGCGACGGCCACGGGTCGCGGAAAAGGGTCGTCTGGGCGGCCGTTGTTCCATCCTCCCGGCCGTGGCATGAGGCGCAGCGGAGGTCGAACAGGCTGGCCCGCGCCGCCGCCGGAACTGCCGGGGATGGCTGCCCGGAAGGTTTGGCCCGCCACCACATGGCCCCGGCCACACCGGCGGCGAACGCCCCCAGGGCCAAGGCCACCTTCAACACCGCCGTGGAATCAATCACCGCAGCAGGAACCTCCCGCCGACGGTTTCAACCGCGCCACCAGGAGGCTTCGGCCCGCTGGTTCCTGTTCAAACCATGCCACCACCAATCCCCCCAGCGGGTCGAGGCACAGGGAGGGCCGGGTCGGAACCCCTGTTGGATCCATGGAGACCAACATCGGTTCGGTCCAGCTTTTCGCGCCGGGGTGCCGGAATGACGCGGCCACCAGCGTGCCCCGGGTTTCGTTCTGCACGAAAGATTCAAGCCACACGGCCGCCAGAGTTCCACCCGTGGCCGCAAGACGGGGCTGGGACTGCTCACCGCCGCGCAAAAGCGGCAGGGGTTCGGCTTGCCATGGCAGCGTCGACATGGATCCCATCGCGGTGAAGGCTCGCCTTTTCTGCTCGGCGGCGTCCATCCATGCCGCGACGACCTGGCCGCCCGCCTCGGCGATTGACGGCCCGTCGTGCGGGCAGGCCTGGAACTTCCAATGCCGGCCGGACACCGGCCCGCCCTTGCGGAATGTCTCCTCGCCCCGTGGCCGCCAGGCCAGGTGGATGTCGCGGTTGCCGTCGACGGAGTGACGGTATGCCACCACCTCGTCGCCCGACGAGGTGATCAGGGTGTCCAGATCGCAGCAGGGGCAAATGCCCTTGCCGTCGGTTCCGGCGTCGACAAGCGTTGATCCGCCTCCGGATGAGGCGAACGGTTGCTGTCCCTGGCCCCTGTTGTCGAGCCATGCGGCCAGCAATCGGCCGTCGCCGCCGGCGCAAAGCGCGGTGTAATGCACCTTGCGGACTTCCGGGCCGTGCAAGGCGACAGGCTCGCTGAACGACTCGCCATCGGTTGTGGAACAGGCCAGCAGCCTGCCGCCGCCGGCTTCAGCGGGCTCGCACCAGGCCAGGTGGAACTTTCCCGCGGCCCATGCGAGCCTTGGAAGCGGCTGGGATTCCATCAGCCTGTCCTGCCCTCCCATGCGGGCCATGTGCCTGTGAACCGGAACCGAACGGATCGGGCGGGGCGCCGAGAACGTGGCCCCCCGGTCGCGGCTCACGCACACCAGGATGGAGTTGGTGTCGGTGCCCGCGCGCGAGTTGCAGGCCACGAGGACCGTGCCGTCCGGAGACGCCGCCACGGAGGGCCGTTCCCTGTCGAGGGTCGCGTCCTCCTTGGTGAGGGGGAAGCGCGCCACCATTGATGATGGCCTGGCCGGGCCGGGCCCGCACGCGATTTCGGCGGGCGCGCCCGGCGGCTCGCGCCAAAAAACCACCCCCGCGCCGGCAGCCGCCAGCAAGGCGCAAACAAGCAGGAACCGCATGGCGAACCTCCGGAATCGCGTCAGTTGATGGAAGCAACCTCGCCACCGGCCCGCGTGGCGGCGCCAAGCCAGGACGCGCCGGTGACGGAATTGGAATAAAACCGCGTTGAGCCGTCGCACATGGCGGCGTTCACCCCTCCTGAATGCCGGCTTCGCGCCGCGAACCAGCCGCGGCCATGGGCCCCGCAGTCAGGACTCGGGTCGTTGGGGACCAGCCTGGTGCTGAAGACGCTGTTCCAGTCGCGGCCGCCCCAGAACCAGGTGCTGCCGCGCATGACTCCCCATGCCCTGCTTCCTGTGTCGCATTCCGACGGCCGTGATGTCACCACGCTGCCGCCCCGCAGCCAGCCGCCGGGCATGGCGCTGTTGGAGGCGAAGGTTCCGGTGTTGAGCGAGACATATAACCGGCCGGAAGGATCGGGCGCGGCCGCCGAGTTCGCCGGCGCCGGCAGTCCCGGTCCCAGCAGGCATTCGGACGCCATCAGGGTGTTGGAGGAACCGTCGAGGATGTCCCGGTACGAGAGGCGCGCGCCGTACCAGAACATGCCGTCGGTGGGGAACTGGGCGTCGTAGTTCACCTGAGAGGCGGTCGCGGTGCCTGAGCCCATGTTGAACACATAATTGGCGCCCGCGGTGGTGAAGGTGGCCGGATTGGCCGTCCGTGTCTGGTTGGGAAAAAGCGGACTTTGGCTGTCGCTGGGGCACAGGAATGTTTTCACCACGGTGGAGCAAGCGGCATCGTGGACCGGATTGATGTCGCCCCGCCAACCGCTGAGCGTGGCGGGCTGGGAGTAGTCGATCAGGCGTTGCAACTGGCCCTGCTCGATATGGGGTAGCACATTCGCAAGGACGCCGAAGGCGTATGAGGCGTTGATCTGGCCCGCCGGCGCCCCGTCGTTGAGGGCGGGGAAATATCCCTTGATTGATTCGTGGTTGATGGCACCTAAGGCCACCTGCTTGAGGTTGTTGGCGCAACTCATGCGGTTGGCGGCCTCCCGCACCTTTTGCACCGCGGGCACCAGCAGGCCGATCAGCACGGCGATGATGGCGATGACAACCAGCAACTCAATAAGCGTGAAAGCCGCCGGGCGCTCGCGCCCCGGCTTGGGAAAATGAAACGGTTTCATGGATTCCTGATTCCTGATCACCAGTTGAACCTGAACGGCTGGCCGCGAAGGCTGGCCCACAAGGTCGACGGGCCGGGCGGATGGATTCCCGGCGACAGGTTGGCGGGAAATTCAGGATCGGGGCGGCGGCGAGGCGGGGGAATCGGCCCGAGAAACAAGAATGGCCGGCAGCGGGGAGAGGGGAGAATCGGACGCGCCGGCCAGCGGCATGCCAGGAGCGGCCTCCAAAAACAGCGGTCCGGCCTCCACGGATGCGGAAACGCCACCGCTAACGGCGTGGCAGTCCTTGACGGCGAGCGCGGGAACAAGGATCAGGCGGGGTGGCTGCTCCTCCTTGGCGGGTTGAGGTTGCGGGTCGCCACCATCCTCGGTGGCTGAGCAGCAACTCGTTCCGCAGCAGCAGGGAACTGGGCGATCCTCGGGAGCGCATGGGCATACCTTGGCGGCCACCCGATCGGCCGGCCCTGTCACGGCCACGGGAACCACCAAGCCGCCGGCCAGTTGCAGGCAGGCGACAAGGGCCAGGAGCGCGCGCGCCACCGGTCCCGCGCTGGTGCGGTGATTGTGCCATGGTGAAGCCATCTAACCATCGTGGCAGGCCGCGGAGCGGATTGTCAACCAGCCGGACGGGAATTCAGCTCCCCGGCTTCAAACCAGGAGAGGTGCCTGTCGGATTTGAGGTCCAGGCGGAACGCCACCCGGCCATCAAGCACATCCAGCAAGCGGGGTAGCACATGGCTGCGGCGCCAGCCACGGCTGAGAAGCCCATCGCTTGGTGGCTCGTCGCCCGTGAGTCGGGCCCGGAGAAGGTCCCTGATTTCCCCCATGGTGCAGGTCAGGCCGGGCGCCAGCCGCATTTCGGCGCAAAGCGAGTTGAAAACCGTCTGCAACAGGCCGGAAAGCGCCTGCACATGCGGCGCCTCCTGGTCCCGTTCGTAGGCCTCGGGCCAATCGGCCGCCGGAACACGGTCGGCTTCCGCGACGGCGGCGAGGATCCCGTCGACTTCCTTCTTCGACAGGCCGCGGATCATCTGCAGGTCTCCCGGCCTCACCGGATGCCTTTTCGCCACCTCCACCATCAGGTCGTCGCGCATCATGACGCGGGCGGGGCGGTTGGCCTCATGGGCCCGGGCCTCGCGCCAGGCGAACAGCGACCTCAGGGTGTTGAGTTGCCTCGGTTCGAGGTGGTTGGAGCCTTTCACACGGCGCCATCGTTCTTCACGGCCACCGGTAACCTCAGGGTCGGTCATGTCGATGAAACGGGCATATTCCTCCCTGGCCCAATCCCCTCGCCCCAGTTGCCCGATTCGGGAGGAAAGGATGTCATTCACCTCGAGCAGGTGCCTGACATCGTCGAAGGCGTAACGGGTCTGGGCCGCGGTGAGGGGCCGAGCGCGCCATTCGGTGAGGGTTTCCGACTTGTTGAGCCGGTGCCCGAGCACCGACTGCACGATCGCCGCCATGCCGGTGGGAAAGCCCATGCCTAGCAGGCCCGCCGAGACCTGAAGGTCGATCAGGTTTCCGGGCGCCTTGCCCGCCCACTGCCGGCAAAGCCGGATCTCCTCGCGCCCGCCATGGACGACCACCGTCTTGGTCGGGTCGGCCACGATCCTCCAGAATGGCGTCACATCCCGCAGGGCGATCGGATCCACCAGGTAGAGCGCCTCGCGTGTCGCCACCTGGATGAGGCAGAGGACGGGTATGTAGGTATCCTCGCCGACGAACTCGGTGTCGAAGGCGAATTGTTCCACGCCTCGCAAGTCCTCGATGAGGGTGGAAAATTCCGCCGGATCGACGATGACCCGCTCGGGGAGCGCCTTGCCGGGAGGGGACATGGTGGTCTCGGGAGCCTTGGCGCGGAAATGGATCCCCTGCAGACTACTGGCTGGGCAATGAGGCGCAAGGGGCACCGGCATGATGGAATCGCTCGTGGGCCAGAAGGTTGTGATCGACCTCCGAAGCGAGTATGTCTGCCTGGGAACCCTGACGGGCATCCATGCCGATTATCTCGAGCTGAAAAACGCCGACCTTCACGACCTTCGCGACACGGACACATCCAGGGAAAATTATGTCGCCGCCAGCAAGTCGACGGGGATCAAGCGGAACCGGCGCAAGCTGATCCTGTTTCGCGGGGAAATCGTGGCCATGTCGTCGCTGGATGATGTGGTGGACGACTAGGCGGCATCACTCACAGGCCCAGCGCCGCGTCCAGGTCGGGATTGTGGCGGGGATCCGGTGAAGCGGCTTCCCGGGCCGCGGGAGCCTCGAGGGGCTGTCCCAGCGATTCGGCGAGTCGTGTCGCGGCCTTGGAGACAAGCTCGCGGCGGGTTTTCAGCAACGCCTCGATCTGGGGTCCGAGCGTTCCCGGCCTGACGGCTTCGATCCTCTCGAGCAGAAGCCGGTTTTGGCGCCTTACCAGATCAATATCGATGGATGACAACGGATCGATTTCCAGCATGGTCCGCGCCGCTTCGACATCCATCGTCGCTGGTTCGACCGGTTCGGCCCGCGCCTGGGCCGGAGCGGCCGCCAGTCCGAGGCCGCGTTGCAGGTCTTGCAGGAACTGCACCTCGCGGGCATTGCGGGTTCCGGCGGCGTCCATCACCCGGCAGCAGGCGCGGTAGGCGGAGCGCCTTTGTTCCATGTCCAACCGTTCGATGTCCATCCACAGGTCGTCGAGCGATTCCCGTTCGGCCGACTCCACCCATGGATCGATCCGCGCGGCGATCCGGGGCAGGGAACCGAACAGCGCCTTGAGTTGGGCCACGGCCTCCTGTTTCTCGCTTTCGACAAACCGGCCGTCGGCAAAGCCCGCTGTCGCCACCAGGCGCGCGGTGATCTCAAAAACCTCATCGGCGGATGGTGGCGATGGCCTGATGGCCGGTTCCGCCTTTGGAACGGGGGCCGGCGCGGGGACGGGCGCGGCCTTGGGAAGCGACACCCTCACTTCCGAAGGCTGGGGCGGAACAGGGGCGGGTATCGGCAGGGCGGGGGATGGCGGCGATGGCCGTGCCGGCGCCGGGGCGGGGATTGAAGGCCGGCCGGGACGGGAGGCGTCCGGACGAAACTCAACGAGGCCCTGGGGCAGGATGGGGGGAGACCCCGTTGAAAGCATCACCCTCCACCAGTACCAGCGGGCCAGCGCGAATACCGGAAGCAGGCGGGCGATGTCCTTGTCGGTGGCGGTCGTGTCGGCATTCTCGGCCAAGGCCTCGTATTGGGCCCGCAAACCTTCCTCCTGGCGTCGCGCCTCGAGTCCGGGGCCCGAGCTGGCGCCAAGCAGGCCGGAGATGGCCTTGGCCTTGCAGCGGACCACCGCGAGGCGGAGGTGTCCGGCGCGCGCGGGCCCGATTCCTGGGATAGATTGCAGCTGCCAATGGCCCTCGACATCCCTGGCCTTCCTCATTCCGGCGCCGCGCAGCATCTCCACGGTGGCGGGGCCGATGTTGTCCTCACGCGAAAGTTCCTCGACTGCCACCAGATCCCAGGCCTTGGCGGCGGCGGTGGCCCAGGCGTTTCCCGTTTTGGCGGCCATGATGGATGCGGCGAGGGCCAGTTCCGCATGCGAGGCGCTGCGACGGCTTTGCAGCTGCTTCTCATGCGCCAGGGCGGCGAGCGCCCATTGGTATTCCGGGCGGCCCAGGTAAGTGAAATGCCTCCAAAGGCACCATCCGGCCGACAACAGGGCGGCGCACAAGGCCGCCGCGGCCAGCAAACCCGCCAGGGCGAACATTCCAGGCACGGCACACCTCGTGGAGACCGTTCCCCCAACTTGACCCCCCATGGGTCCACGGTTAACATAGTGGCTTGCGAAGCCGGCAATGCGGGCTTCCTCGGAACTCCCACGGATTCAGGTGACCTGGCATCATGCCGACGATCAATCAGCTCGTGCGCAAGCCCCGCGTGGTCCAGCGCAGCAAGCCCAAGCACCCGGCCCTTCTGGGATGCCCCCAGAAGAAGGGTGTTTGCACCCAGGTCAAGACGATGACCCCGAAGAAGCCGAACTCGGCCATCCGGAAAATCGCCCGCGTGAGGCTCACCAACGGCATTGAGGTCACCGCCTACATTCCCGGCGAAGGCCACAATCTCCAGGAGCACAGCATCGTGCTCGTGCGCGGCGGCCGCGTGCGCGACCTTCCCGGCGTGCGCTACCACATCGTCCGCGGCGCGCTCGACAGCCAGGCGGTCCAAGACCGCAAGCAAGCCCGGTCGAAGTATGGCGCCAAGCGTGAGAAGGGCAAGTAAGCCGCGGCACAAGCACAATCGGAGCGAGTGAGACCCCATGAGCAAGAGAACCGCCAGCGCCGACAAATTGATGCCCGACCCACGGTTCGGCAGCAAGCTGGTCAGCAAGTTCGTCAACTGCCTGATGAACGACGGCAAGAAGGCGACCGCCACCCGCATTTTCTATAACGCGATGGACATGATCGAGAACCGCATGCCCGGGATCGACCCGCTTGAGGTCTTCACCGTGGCCATCGAGAATGTGAAGCCCGCGGTGGAAGTTCGCAGCAAGCGAGTCGGCGGTGCCAACTATCAGGTTCCGATGCAGGTGAACAAGGTTCGCCAGCAGAGCCTTTCGATCCGCTGGATCATCGCCGCCTGCCGGGGTAAGAGCGGCCGGCCGATGTTCATCCGCCTCGCCGAGGAGCTTATGGCCGCCTTCCGCCGCGAGGGCGAGGCCGTGGCCAAGCGCGAACAGACGATCAAGATGGCCGAGGCCAACAAGGCGTTCAGCCACTTCGCCTGGTGACGCCGCCCCCGATCGCGGCCCAGCCGGCCTTTCCCGCGAGCGCGGGCAAAGCCGGCTGATTTTGTTTCCACACAAGGCTACGGAGCCTGGCCATGGCCAAGTCCTCCCTCGACCTCCGCAAGGTCCGCAACCTGGGCATCATCGCTCATATCGACGCGGGCAAGACAACGACCACCGAACACATCCTCTATTACTCCGGCGCCATCCATCGCCTTGGCGCGGTCGACAGCGGCAACACCACGACCGACTACGACCAGGAGGAGCAGGAACGCGGGATCACGATCTATTCCGCCTGCATCCCGCTCCGGTGGAAGGATTGCATCATCAACCTCATCGACACTCCCGGGCATGTCGACTTCACCGCCGAGGTCGAGAGGAGCCTGCGCGTGCTCGACGGGTGCGTCGTGGTGTTCGACGCCCAGAAGGGGGTGGAGGCCCAGTCGGAAACGGTCTGGCGGCAGGCCGACCGGTACCAGGTTCCCCGGATGGCCTTCATCAACAAGATGGATGTCGTCGGGGCCAATTTCGACAACGCCGTGGGCGAGATACGGGAAAGGCTTGAGGGGCGCCCCGTGCCGGTGGTGATCCCCGTCGGCGCCGGCGGCGCCAGCGATTCCAGCCATCCGTTCGAGGCCGTGATCGACCTGATCGACCAGAAGCTGGTCAGGTTCAACCCCAAGGACTTCGGCAAGACGGTCATCCACGAGCCGGTTCCCGAGGCGATGGCGGGCGAGGTCGCCTCCCGGCGCGCCGCGCTCTTCGACATCCTCACCGAGGAGGATCCCGAGGATTTGATCACCTCGACGATCCTCGAGGGAGGAGAACCTGATCCCGCCAAGGTGCGCCTGATGCTGAGGCGGGCGACGCTGGCCCGCAGGCTGCAACCGGTGCTCTGCGGATCGGGCCGCGAGCACATCGGCATCCAACTGCTGCTCGACGCGGTGATCTCCTACCTTCCCTGCCCGCTCGACCGCCCGGCGGTGACGGGAACCAGCCCCAAGAGGAAGGACCGCGAGGAGACCCGGAAGACAGACCCGAAGGAGCCGTTCGCCGGACTCATCTTCAAGATCGTGGCCGATTCCCACGGCGAACTCGCGTTCGTCAGGGTGTATTCGGGGGTCTTGAAGTCGGGGACCCGCGCGCTCAACGCCACGCGGGACACCAAGGAACTCGTGACCAAGATCTATCACACGGAGGCCGATCCCTCGCGTCGCGACGAGCTCGAGGAAGCCCAGGCCGGCGACATCGTCGCCGTCATCGGCCTCAAGGAGGCCGTGACGGGCGACACGCTGTGCGACACCGCCCATCCCATCGTGCTCGAACGGATCCGGTTCGCCGAGTCGGTGGTGAGCCAGTCGGTTGAGCCCGAGTCGGGCGGCGACAAGCAGAAGCTGGCCGATGTGCTCGAGATCCTCCGCCGGGAAGATCCCACATTCAATGTGAAGGCCGATCCCGAAACGGGCCAGACCCTGATGTCCGGCATGGGCACGCTGCACCTGGAGATCAAGCGCCACCGCATGGAGCGCGACTTCAATCTCCGGATCAGGGTCGGCAAGCCGCGCGTCAGCTACCGGGAGACCCTGAGGGAACCCAGGGAGGTGGAAGGGGAGTGCCAGAGGGTTGTCGGGGGAGGGCAGATATTCGGCAAGGTGAAGGTGGCTTTCGAGCCGATCCCGCTGGGCGAGTATTCCCGCGAAGCCGCCTCCGCCCCTGAAGCGGAGCCGGAAACGGCCAAGAAGGTCAAGGGTGGCAAGCAGCAGGCCAAGGCCGTGACGGGCCCCGAATTGGTGCGCGTCCGCTCGACCCTCAAGCCCGATGTGCTTCCCGAGGCGTTCGAGGCGGCCGCCGTGGAAGGACTGCGTTCGGCCCTGCAATCGGGCGAACTGGGATACCCCGTGATGGGCGTTTCAGCCACGCTTCTCAAGGGCGACCACGACCAGGAAACCTCGACGGATGTCGCCTTCGGTGTGGCGGCGGCCGACGCCGTGGCCAAGGCCCTGCGATCGAACATCCTTTTGCTGGAACCGGTGATGAAGGTGGAGGTCTCGACGCCGGAGGAATACCTCGGGCCGATCACCGGGGACCTCAATTCCCGCCATGCCGAGATCCGCGACATCATCATCCGGGGCAAGCTTCGCGTCGTCGAGGCGCTCGTTCCGATGGCCCGCCTTTTCGACTACGCCGACAAGATCCGCAGCCTATCCAAGGGCAGGGCCAGCAGCACCATGGAGCCTTACGCCTACGCCCCCGCTCCCGAGGATGTGCTCCAGAAGATGCTCAACCCCGAGTTCTAGGCCGCCTTGCCGCGGAGGATTCGCCATGCTCTCGGTTTTCTGCTCCCCAAGCCGGTACACCCAAGGGCAGGATGCCACGGCGCGGCTTGGTGAGGAGATGGCGACGCTGGGCCTTGAAGGGCCGGCCCTTGTCGTGGCCGGTCGTTCTCCCGCCCGCATGCTTTCGCAGGTCTGGAAGGCTTCATT
Source organism: Planctomycetota bacterium (assembly GCA_018970845.1). Classification (GTDB taxonomy): domain Bacteria; phylum Planctomycetota; class Planctomycetia; order Gemmatales; family Gemmataceae; genus REEB421. The sequence continues at coordinate 1,108 of JAGWVO010000047.1, read as the reverse complement.
CGGCGATGCTGGCTTCACCCATGAGGTTCACCCGTTCGGAGGGGAATGCACCCTGGCGGAAATCGCGCGGATCAAGGACCGCGCCACAGCGTGCAAGGCCGGGGTGATCGTGGGTTCCGGCGGAGGGAAAGTCCTTGACGCGGCACGCGCGGCGGCGGCTGATCTCAGGCTTCCGGTGGTCTGCTGTCCCACCGTGGCTTCCAGCGACGCGCCTTGCAGCGCTCTCTCGGTGATCTACTCAGAGGCCGGGGTTGTCGAGTTGTTCCGGATCTACAGGCGGAATCCCGACCTGGTGCTGGTGGATACCCGCGTCATCGCCCAGGGGCCGCCCCGGTTGCTGGTGGCCGGCATGGGCGACGCCCTGGCCACATGGTTCGAGGCCAAGACCTGCGCCGACGGCCGGGTCAGGAACATGCGCGGCGGACTTTCCACCCAAACCGCCCTCACCTTGGCCGAGGCATGCTACCGCACCCTGCTCGAGGATGGCGCCGATGCCCTGGAGGCCGTGAAAGCCAAGGTGGTGACTCCCGCGCTTGAGAGGCTTGTGGAGGCCAACACCCTTCTTTCGGGCATCGGGTTTGAATCATCGGGCCTGGCTGCCGCCCATGCCATCCACAACGGGCTGACAACGGCGCGAGGAACGCGCGACTTTCTCCATGGGGAAAAGGTCGCCTTCGGCCTGCTGTGCCAATTGGTCATGGAAGGGCAGGCTCGTTCCGTCGTGGAAAGGGTGCTTGGATTCGCCACGGCCGTCGGCTTGCCGGTGACCTTGGCGGAAATCGGCCTGGCCGGAGTCACTCAGGCCGAACTCGGGTTGATCGCCCAGCGGGCCACCGCCAGGGAGGAGACGATCCACAACGAGCCATTCGAGGTGACGGCCGTAATGGTGTCGGACGCGATTCGAGCCGCCGACGCCATCGGCCGGGCCTGGAAAAGCCGGCTGTGAGAAGTATGCAATGAAATAAAAAGAGCCCCGAACGGAGCCGAAGGCGGAGTGAGTGGGGTGCATTAGGACAGCCCCGCTCACTCCGGCGCTTCGCACCTCCGTTCGGGGCTCTTCGTTATAATTACCATCCGCATTTTTTGTTTTATCAGCGTTGCCATCCAA
>JAGWVO010000536.1 GCA_018970845.1 Planctomycetota bacterium | reverse complement strand
AGGATGTGGGGATCATCGTGTTCGAGTGCGGTTTCCCAATAGCCGATGCGTTCGCGCAGTGCCGGGAATGATTGGGTGCTTGGCAATCGCCGGTCGCGCAAATGGTCATTGGTGAGCACTTGTGCGCCGACATTGGCCACTGCGGGTTTGAATGGATTGGATTTCGCACAGGCCCACAGAAGGGCATGAACATCCAATTTCCGGCACAGGCCGATGGTCTGGATGGTCGGGTTTCCAATGGTCACTAGGTATCTTGTTTTCTTCTTCATATGTTTGTTTGGGGGTGATGAATTTCGATCAGAAGTTGGGGAGTTCATCGTCATCGAGGTCGGCAAAATAGGCTTGCTCGTGGCTGAACAACGTGGGTTTGGGGCGAAGGAAATCGGGTCGCGCATCGCGCACGGGCATGAAGTGGAGGTTGCTCGCCATCATTCCGCGGAAGTGCCGCCAATCGCCGAAGAGTTCGGTGAAGTCGCGATCGAAGAACACATAGCGGCCAGGCAGTTTGTGGAGGGATTCCATGCCGCAGAGATCGACCAGCGAGGCAGCCACACGAGTGTCGGAAAGCAACCCGTCGGGCATTCGGTGCTTGGGCATGCGGCGCAGGGTGTCGCGCCACTGGCACCAAGTGCCATTGTGGAAGAGCACCGCGCGGGCATGGCCGGTAAGGCGGGTGGAGGCGCGGGCTGAGATCGGGAATGGGTGGCAAAGTTTTGGAGTCACCTCCCCCACGCTGGCCCATCGGAAGTGGATGATGATTTCTCCGGGCAGATCACCAATCAGTCGTTCGACCTCACCGGGATCGAGGCCTTTGCTCCATCGCACCTCACCATTTTCCCGCCACGCCACACCGGCACCATGGGGGTTGGCAGCGTGGCAGGCGTCGATGGTTGCGCGGTCTGGGCGCAATGTCTCCGGGCATACAAGGATCACACACATGGCAGTCGGAGGGATCAGAGGTTGGCGAAGGGAAAGCGGGAGTCGAAGCGGCGGCAGAGCCGCTCGGCGATCTTGCGGTAGGTATCGAATTCCGAATGGAGCGGACCGATGAGACCAAGTGCCACAGGTCGCTTGCTGCCAGTCCACCCGAGGTAATCCCAAAGGAACATCAGCGCGTCTTTGGCGGTGGCCGTGCGTTTCGCTTGGGTCTTGTTCTTCTTGAATGACCCGAGGCAATCCACCTCGGCGGCCCGGCGGCAAAGCCCCAACACCGTGGCAAGGTGGTGAAGAAGTTTTTGGCGGTTGAGTGTGCCGGCAAAGACCCGGAATTCGATCACTCCGTGGGTGAAGAGTTTTTGGAAGTTGATCATTCCCCTGCCGCACTCGCGTGCAGCGCTCAACTTGCGCTTGGGGTCCTTGCGCCGATGCATCTGGCGAACCAATTTCCCCACATCATCTCCGAGCATGTGGCTATAGCGGTTGAGGTGGCGGCCAGTGCCCGTTTGGCCGTAGAGGCTCATGGCGTGCCAGCGGGTGATGTGAGCCAGCTTGCGGGCAAAGTCGCTCATCGCTTGCAGGTCTTCGGTGCCAATGATGGAGGCGACGCCCACGGTGATGTGACAGCCGCAGCTTGCGTTGACGTTGGCACCGATGGCGTTGGCCCATTCGACGAATTCGATGAGGTGTTGCACCCCATCGCTGCCACTGAGGATGGGTGAAACAAATTCGCATGCCGTGCGGGCGGCGCGGGCACGAATGGAACCGTCGCGTTCGGCCCGCCAACACTCGCCATTGAATGTGGGCGCGTTGAGTGGGGCGGTGGATCCGGTGGCAACACCAGCTCTTACACTGATGCCGTTGTGGTAATTTCCAACCACCACGCCGGAGAGCACGGGGATGGTGGTTTCGAGTTCAACTCCGAAGGTAATGGCTTCGGCCTTCTTATCTGATGGTTTCATTTGGGATCTGGTGCCGGAGGGATGTGCGTTCCGACATCCTTCCTCCTGCCAGCCATCCCTCGCGATTGTCGCGCACCATCCGCACGTCAGTTCGCACCATATTGGTCGACCATTTTTCGCGACATACCATCGTTGGCATGCGGATTGAACGGCCATCAACCGAGCCGAAATTCACCCAGCCGCCATGATGCCGCGTAATCAAGCGTAGGAGCACACGCCCCCAGCTCAAGGTATGGCAATATGGTCGACCCTCACATCCACCATCCGCGTATGTTGGGCTGGTTTTAAGCCCGTTGGCATGCGGATTGGACGGACCGCCTCAATACTCCTCCGGCAGCAAGATCGTCGTCGTCGACCTGTCGTGTTCGGTGATGATGTAGAGGCGGTCGCCAGCGGGTGTGCGGTAGCAACTCAATAGCCGGAACCCATCGTCGAGCGCTTCATCATTTGTTCTGCGATCCTCGTCGCAGAGTGCTTC
>JAGWVO010000535.1 GCA_018970845.1 Planctomycetota bacterium | reverse complement strand
TTAGATGCGATGATTGGTTCGAGGCGCCCTTATGGCTTTTTTCATCCCAAAGTCCCTCTAGATCACGCCTTTGGATCAGGCCGGGAATTGATGGTTTTGATTTGCGATCGGATGATGGGCGATTTCAACTCCAGTGTCCATCGAATCGGTCAGAGGATTTGTTTCAATTCCTCCAGAACATAACCGCCCAGGGACTTCGCATCCGTCCCAGGGCTCTGCTCACATCCGTTTGGCTGCGAGTCTTCGCGTCTGATCTGTTTATTCATGGGATCGGTGGAGCGATTTACGATGAAATGACGGACCCATGGATCAGGAATTGGCTTGGCATTGACCCGCCAATCTCGGTCGCCTGCACACTGACAGCAAAGCTTTTGTCACCCCGTCCCCAGCATGCGTCATCAGAAATCCATTTGCTCAAGGCCTTCCTTCGGCGCGTAACTTGGCATGCTGAAACCGTTGTGAACCAAAACGATTGCAGTCCCGATTTCGCCAAAAAAACTGATGAAAAGAGGCGTCTCGTAGCATGGGAACCATCAGATCCCCATGGTAAAAAGTGGAGATGCCTGGCCTTGCGGCGAATCAACAAATCGTTGGCCGATTCTGTTGAAGACTCGGTCGAAAGAATGGCCAAAAATGCCCGATCCATTGTCGACAATGAGGCTGTTTGGAAGGCGGAAGAGTCCTTGGTGCAGTCCAGGGAGTTGCCGTGGATTGTTCACCCTGCCGATGAGATTGAAACCTTGATGCACAACCTGACGGAAGGCATCACTTCTTGAATGCAAGCTTGAGGGCGGCCAATCGCCTGGAAGTTTCAGCCATCAGGATATCCTCATCAGCCTCCGTTGGCGCCTGGTATGTGACGGAAAACCTCAGGTGTGGCCCGGCATCATCCCACGGAACCGTGCAGACTGATTGTTCAGAGATAAGAAATTGCGAGGCTTCCTCAGCATTCGCGAACGACATTTGGTTGCATGAGATGGGAGCCCTTGTGTAGAGGAAGTAGGTTCCTTCAGGCATCTTCGCGTCAAATCCAGCAGACTTCAGGGCTGTGACAAGTTTTTCCAGCCGCCTTTTGTATTTTTCCCTGATTTTGTTTCCAATTTCAGGGTGATCGAGAGCCACGGCAGCCGCTTTCTGTACCGCCATGAACTGACCTGAATCCGAATTATCCTTGATATCCGCGAATGCCTGTACAATTTTTGGATGTCCCGTGACAAAGCCCATTCGCCAACCGATCATGTTGAATCCCTTGGATAGGGAGTGAACTTCCACCCCAACCTCCTTGGCACCCGGTATTGCCAGAAAACTTGACGGCGGTTGGTTGTAGCTCAACAGGCTGTGCGCGGCGTCCTGAACCACGATGATTTCATTGGCTTTTGCGAATGAAACAACTTTTTCATAAAAGGATTTAGTGGCGGTCTTACCAGTTGGGCTGTTGGGGTAGTTGATCACGAGGAGCTTGGCTTTTTTTCTTATCTCTCCCGGTATCCCATCCAGGTCGGGATAAAAGTCATTTTCAGCAAGTAAAGGCAGTGGGTGAACCGTGCCGCCGTAGTAGGCTGTGTGTGTGCCAGCCACGGGGTATCCTGGAACCGTCATCAGTGTCACATCACCTGGATCGATGAATGCGGCCGGCAACATGGCGTATGCGGGCTTGCTTCCAATCGCATGGACCACTTCGGTTGCCGGATCAACATCGACGCCAAACACCTTCTTCATGTATCGGGATGCCGATTCCTTGAATTCGATGATGCCATTGTCGGCATAGCCCCGATTTTCAACCCTATCCACTTCCCGCTTCAAGGATTCACGCACGATGACTTCAGCCATGTCATCGTTTTCGCCGATTCCGAAATCGAGCAATTGCCGTTCAGGATGGGCAGCGATGGCCGCACGCTTGGCCCTTTTAATTTTTTCAAATTTATAAATTTTTGTGCTTTTGCCGTATTGTTCGCCACCAATGCGCTTGGCAAAGAGGTGTTGGAACCAAGGATCTTTCGCTTCGGTGTTCAGGGAGGGGGTTGCCATGACTGGAGAACTTTCCATTCGGTTTGGATTCAATCCGTGACAAAATTAATTTAAGGATCGAATCCAAGTCGAGAAGGCCATTACTTTAGGCGTGATTGAATCTATAGAATTAATAGTTGGTTCTAGGGGGGTATTTCATAATGCTTGAATCTCCTCGCGAGCGAATGATTTTGAAAGCGTGCCTCGAAAGACGGCCTGATGCCTGGGAAGGATTTTTGGAGGAATACCTTCCAACGCTCCATCATGTTGTTTCCCGAGTGGGGCAACAATTGCAAGTGAACGGCACTGATTTGCGGAAGGCCCAGGAAGACATTGTTGCTGGCGTGATCGCATCCCTGCTTCGGCGCGACAT
>JAGWVO010000534.1 GCA_018970845.1 Planctomycetota bacterium | reverse complement strand
TGTAGTTGATGTTGAACCTCACGCCCTCGGCGGCGGTGTTCATGGTGAACTGCTGGCGCTCGTTGGTCTTGGGATCGAGCCGCTCAAGGGTGAGGTTCTCCTTCTTGTAGGTTCCCTCGAAAAGCTGCTTTTCACCTTCCTTGGTGACGGCGGTGAACTTGAAGAGCTTCTTGGCGTCGTCCCAGCGAAGCTCGCCCGACTTGAAGTACTTGCCACCCTCCACCTCGAGGGTGAGCCAGGCATCATCACCCTTGAAGCGCCAGCCCCACGAGAAGGTTTCCTTCCAGCCGGCAACGGTCTTCTTTCCGGCCGGATTGCCGTTCCCATTCCACTTCCCGATGAATTCGTGAAGCTGGGCCAGCGCCTCCTTCGAGGCGTTGTCGGACCGGGCCGACACGGCGAGGCCCGCCAGCAGGAGGGCGCACAGGACCGGGCGCAGGAGGGTTTTCATGGCGAGTCGACTCCGGATGGGTTGGGGCGGCGCAAGCCGCCCATTGAGGATTCCGATCGGTCACTTTCCCTTGGCGGGCAGGTCGGCCAGTTCTTCCTTCACTTCCTGGTAATGGCTGGGCTCCATCGTGAAGGATGCCGTGCCGCTGGTGCTGCCTCTCAGGTCGGTAGTGTAGCCGAACAGTTCGGCGAGCGGTACCTGCGCCATGATCGTGACGCGGTTGTTCGCGGTGACCGTTTCCTGGATCACGCCGCGGCGGCGGGAAATGTCGCCGGTGAGCGAGCCCATGTATTTCTCGGGCGCCACGACGGCGACCTTCATGATTGGCTCCAGCAGGACGATGCCGGCCTTCTCCTGGGCGTCCCGGAAGTTTTCCCAGCCGGCGAGCTTGAACGCGTCCTGGGAGCTGTCCACCGGGTGGGTCTTTCCGTCGGTGAGCGTCGCCTCGATGTCGACGCAGGGGAAGCCGTACTTGGCGCCTTTGACGGTGCCCTGGCGGATGCCCTGCTCGACGGACGGGATGTACTCCTTGGGCACCACGCCGCCGAAAATCTTGTCGGTGAAGTAGATGTTGTTGATGTCGGCCGGTTCGCCTTCCTCCTCCATCTTCTTCTGCCAAGCCTCGGACTCATCCTTCGTGAGCGGCTTGTACTGGACGACGATCACGGCGAACTTTCCGCGGCCGCCCGACTGCTTGATGTAGCGGGTTTCCATCTCGATCGGCCTGGCCAGCGTCTGGCGGTAGGCCACCATCGGCTTGCCCGTGGCGACCTTGACGCCCGGGAAGCGGTGGAGCTTTTCCACCGAGACTTCCAGGTGAAGCTCGCCCATGCCGGAGATGATGAGCTGGTTGGTCTCGGGGTCGGTGTGCGCCTTGAGGGTCGGGTCGTCGCGGAGCAAGCGGCCCAGGGCGTCTCCCAGCTTCGACTCGTCGTTCGTCTTGTCCGGGATCAACGCCACGCTGATGACGGGCTTGGGGAAGCTGATCGACTCCAGGGCCACGGGCGAGTCCGTCGAGCAGAGCGTGTTGCCCGTGTAGGTGGTCTTGAGTCCGACGACGGCGATGATGGTGCCGGGGCCGGCGACCTCCAGTTCCTCGCGCTTGTTGCCCATCATGCGGTACATCCGCCCGATGCGCTCCTGCCGGCCGTTGCTGGTGTTGAGCACCGTGTCGCCGGGGCGAAGCTCGCCCGAGTAGACGCGGACATAGACGAGGTCGCCCGTGGGTTCGGCCACGGTCTTGAAAGCCAGGCCCGAAAACGGATCCTTGGGATCCGGCTTGCGGATCACCTTGTCCTTTTCCTTGCTCTTGGGAACCAGTCCCTCGACCGGGGGCCGGTCGATCGGCGCGGGCAGAAGGTCGATCACATGGTCGAGCAACTGCTGCACGCCATGGAAGTTCTTGCTCGAGCCGCACACCACGGGGGTGAACAGGCCCTTGAGCGTTCCCTCGCGGAGCGACTTCTTGAGCAGTTCCTCGGAAACCGGCTTCTCCTCGAGGAGGGTCTCGGCGAGCTCATCATTGGCGAGCGAGGCCATCTCAAGGAGCTCGGCGCGGCGCTGCTCGGCCTCGGCCCTGTGGCTCTCGGGAATGTCGACCAGTTCGAAGTTGATGTTGCGCTTGTCGTTGGGGTCGCGCTGGACGAACTTCATGCGGATCAGGTCGATGATGCCCTTGAAATCGGTGTAGGCGCCGACGGGTATCGAGCAGATCGCCGTCTTGGCCAGGAGCTTCTCCTTCATCTGGGCGACGCAGCCGTAGAAGTCGGCGCCCGTCCGGTCGAGCTTGTTCACGTAGGCGATGCGGGGAACCCGGTACTTGTTGGCCTGGAACCACACGGTTTCCGACTGCACTTCCACGCCGCCCACCGCGCAGAAAACTCCCACCGCCCCGTCGAGCACGCGGAGCGAACGCTCAACCTCGGCGGT
>JAGWVO010000046.1 GCA_018970845.1 Planctomycetota bacterium | reverse complement strand
CTGCGTTCCCTTGCCGTCATGCCATGGCATGATGGAACGAATCGGCCCGGGAGAGGCGCTAATGGCCAGTTCCAAACAACCAGATTCAGCGAAACACCGGCCAGGTGGCATTCGCGGCCGAATCGCTTGGCGATTGGCCCTGGTGGGAGGACTTCTTTGGCAGGAACCTTCATGGGCCCAGGGGCCGGCCCTTCCTCCCGTGCTGGCCCAAGGCTCCGCGGTTCCCGTCCAAGTGCCCCAGGCGCAACCGGTGGTGGCTCAACCGTCGACAACCGCCCCCACCAAGCCGGTGGAAAAGACGGTTGCCTTCAACATGGAGGGCCAACGCTGGAGCGCCGTGTTCCAGTGGCTGGTCGACCAGACGGGGCTGAAGTACGGTTCGAGCTACATCCCCCAAGGTTCCTTGACTTTCAAGAGCCCCAATGACCGCAAGTACACGATTTCCGAAATCATCGACATCATCAACGAGGCCCTCGACTCCAACCCTGACCAGCAGCGCTACATCCTGATCCGGCGGGAAACCAGCTTCGTGCTGGTGCCGGCGGACGAGAAGATCGATCCAACCCTGGTTCCCCGCGTCCTCGTCGAGGAACTCGACCGGCGGGGAAACACGGAAGTCGTGTCCCTCGTGATTGCCCTCACCACGGCCGTGGCGGAGGATATCGCGCCCGAAGTCAAGAAGCTCATGGGCAAGTACGGGGAAGTGGTTCCATTGGCGCGGGCGAACCAGCTCGTGCTGCAGGACACCGCCGGAAACCTCAAGCGTCTCCTGCGGATCGTCAAGGAGATGGAGACCGCCGACAAGGGCCAGGACAGCCTGACGCATGAATGCAAGTTCATCAAGGCGAGGGAGGCCGAGAGAATCCTGACGAGCCTTCTGGGCGCCAATCCCGGCGTCGCGATGCAACCCCAACAGCCGGTCGATCCGCGCCGCGGACCCGTGCCGATGCCGTTGCCCGCCGGTGGACGGTCGCGCAACCATTATGTCGCCAGCGACGAGCGCACCAACACGGTGATCGTGACAGGCCCGGCGGACAAGATCTCCCAGGCGAGGGAAATCATCAGCCGCATCGATGTCGGCGGTCCGGGCCAGCAGAGGGTGGTGATCGGGCCTCCCCTGCTCAAGCAATATCCGGTTGCCCCCGGCACGGCGGAACCGCTGGCCAAGACGCTGACGGATGTCTACAAGACGAATCCGACCATCCGGATCTCGGCCATCGGCAACTCGTCTGTCATGGTGTATGCCGGCCCGGAAGACCAGATTGAAATCGCCAGGCAAATCAGCGGCACGGCCACGGTTGAGAAGATCACCAAAACGGAGTTGATCCCCCTGGGCGGCGACGCCGAAGCCGCCAAGGTGGTGGAGTCTCTCAAGGCGATGCTGGGGGAGATGAAGTCGGGCGCGCCCTATGTCGAGGCCGACACGACCCGCAACGCCGTGGTCGTGCGGGGCACCGCGGAACAGGTGCTGGATGTGCAGTCGATCGTCAAGGCCTTGGGGACCGGTGGCATCGGTGGCGGCACGATCCGCGTGATCAACATCGAAAAGGGAAGCGCCTCCATCCTGGCCGAGCACCTGCAGAAGCTGATGGGGGGAATGCGGCAAAACCCGGTTCAGGTGATCAATCCGACGGCGGTTCCGTCTCCCGCGCCCCAGCCCAAGCCTCCGGCTCCGCTGCCCCCGCAGAAACCCTCCCCGCAAGGAATGGGCCGGCTGGGAGATCCGATACCCGTTGGCGGCATCACCCAGGTGGCGGCGCAAGTTCCCGCCGCCTCGCCACCCGCTCCCGCCAAGCCTGGCCGGCCTGACGCCCCGCTGAGGATCAGCGTCATCGGAAGCCGCTTGGTGATGAGCTGCGAGGATGCCGAAGCCCTTGCCCTGGCCAGTGAAATCGTCCGGATCATGACCCAAAGCCCAGCGGGCGATGGCGACTACGAGATCATCCGCCTCCGCAACGCGTCGGCCGCGCAGGTGGCCAAGATCCTTGACGAGGCATTCAACGGGCCGGCGCAGGGAAGCGGCCAGCAGGGTGGAGGCGGCCTTGCCGGCGCCCTTGGCGGCCGGTTTGGCGGCCTGCTCAACCTCGCCGGTGTCGCGCCATCGCAAGCCTCGCCCAACCGCATTCGTGTCGTGGCCGACCCCGCCAGCAACACCCTGCTGGTGCGCGCCAACCCGCTCGACATGCTCAGCATCAAGTCGCTCCTGGAGAAGGCGCTCGACAACGCCGACAGCGACAGCAACGCCGTGCCCCGCACCTGGACGATCGGGCCGTTGATGAACACCACGGCCAACGAGGTCGCGACCACCATCCGGGACGTTTATGCGGAGTACACGCGGGCCAGAAGTGGCTCATCCAACGCCGGTGGCTTCCGCGGATTCGGTTTCTTCCCGCCATTTGGCGGGGGCGGCGGAGGCCAGGACACCTCCGCGGCCAATCGTCCGCCATCGTTGTCGATCGGCGTGGATGAGCGCAGCAACAGCCTGCTGTTGTATTGCTCCCAGGCGCTTTATGAGGACATTGGCAAGCTGGTGGATTATCTCGAGCTTTCCGCCAGGCCGACGGCGACCAAGTCCGTGAAGGTGATTTCCGTCAAGGGAATCGACCCGGCCCTGCTGCAGCAGGCCGTGGACGCGATCCAGGGCAGGACCGGCGCGCGTCGCCAGGGCACGACCGGCACCGGTACGGGTTCCACGGGTGGCGGCGGATTCGGCCCGGGCGGGTTCAACCCCGGCGGATTCGGCACCGGAGGCAGCGGTTCCGGAGGTCGCCGTGGCGGCATGGGCGGAATGGGCGGCAACCGCGCTCCCGCACCAGATCAGAACTGGTTCAAGGCTCGCGTGGGCGCCGACGGGGGATTGTTCGACCCTCGGTCGTTGTCACAGGTGGCCTATGTCTCCGAGGAGATCTCCCAGCCACCCGCGCAGCCACCGGCTTCCCAGCCCCAACCACGCCCCGCGGTGGGCGGCGCGCCCGGCGCCGAGCAACCTTCCGTTGGTTTCTCCGGCTTGCCGGGGGGCAACGCCGTCAAGGGGCCCAAGGAGCAGGTCACGGTCGAATCGCTGCCCCAGTTGGGAGTGCTCATCCTCAGCGGTTCCACCGCCGCGGATGTGGACGCGATGATCCAGATCATCGAGACCATCCAGAAGCTGGGCGTCGCCTCCGACCTGCAAATCCAGTTGGTGGAGCTTGAACATGCCGACGCCACGAGCGTTTCCTCCACGCTGACCGACCTCTACAAGGCCGTCGTGGTGGGCGCCACGGGCAATACCAGGGCTCAATCCCAACCGCGCCAAAATACCCCTGGCCAACCCCAGCAGGGAGGCTCCGGTTCCGGAGGGTTCCCCGGTGGAGGGAGCTTTCCATTCAACATTGGCGGCGGCGGCCAGCAGGGCGGAAACCAGCAGGGAAACAGCCGGTCGATCCGAGCGGAAACCACCGACCAGCTTTCCAGCGTGGTGCTGGTTCCCGTGCCCAGGCTGAACTCGATCATCGTGGCGGCACCCAAGGCCCGCATTGAAGAGGTGATCAAGGACCTCAAGAAGCTGGATGTTCCCACGAGCACGAAGCTGCAGGCGACTCCCATTCCCCTCACCAAGGCCTCCGCCGCCCGGGTGGCGGGCCTGATCAACAACTTTTACGCCCAAAGGTATCCGGGCGAGCAACAGGCGGAACACCAGGTTCGCGTCACGCACGACGACAGCAGCAACACCGTGTTCGTGCAGGCATCGCCAGCGGACCTGGCCGAGATCAAGGAACTGGTGAAGCGGATCGACACATCGGTCTCGAGCGCCGTGAACGAAATGCGGATTGTCGCCCTCCGCTATGCCTTTGCCGATGAATTGGCCGTGCTGATCCAGCGAGCCATCAGCCAAGGCGTGTTGGCGCCGTCGGCGACATCCGGGCTGGGGCAGGGTGGCGGAGGCCAAGGCGGCATTCAGGGCGGTGGTGGCGGACAGGGGGGGATCGGCGCCCTCTTTGGAGGCGGGCAAGGCGGTCTCGGGCAGCAAAACCAGCAGAACCGAACGGCGACCACCAATGCCGGCGCCGGGGCTGCGGCCCAGTTCAAGTCGACATCACTGAGGTTCGTGGGGACCCAGAAGGACGGCAAGCCCGTTCAGTCTGGCGTGCTCGAGGACATTTACCTGACGGCGGACACGCGCATCAACAGCCTCATCATCAGCGCTCCCGAGAAGTCGCTGGAACTGGTGATGTCGCTCATCAAGGAACTGGATGTCCCTCCCGCGGCCCGCTCGGAAATCAATATTTTCCAGCTCCGCAAGGCTGACGCGGTGATCACCGCGAACATCGTGCAGCAACTGTTCCTCGGCACGGCCGGGCAACGGACCGGGGCCGCCGGCGGCCAGGCCGGAGGCGCGGGGGGTGCCGCCGGCCTCACGGGATTCGGCGCGCAGGGCGGTGGCCTGGGAGCCCAGGGAGGCGGCGCGGCGGGAGCCGCCAACCAGGGAAGGCCCCTCCAGTTCAGCAACCTTTCCCAGCCGTCTCCCGGCGGTCCGCTGATTGATTTGCGGCTCACCGTCGACGAGCGCAGCAACAGCATCATCGCGGCCGGCTCGCGCAGCGACCTCGATGTGATCGAGGCGATCATCACCCGCCTCGAGGATGCCGACATCCAAGGCCGCAAGAACGATGTCTACATCCTGCGCAACTCGGTGGCTTCCGATGTCGCCGTGGCGCTCAACAACTTCATGGCCAGCACCCTGCGAAACCTGCAGAGTTCGCAGCAGCTCACCTCCTACCAGCAACTCGACAGGGAAGTGATCATCGTGGCCGAGCCGATCAGCAACAAGCTGCTGATCTCGGCGACGCCAAGGTGGCATGGCGAGATCATGCGCCTGGTGGCGGAACTTGACGCCGAACAACCGCAGGTGGTGATCCAGGTGCTCATCGCCGATGTCAAATTGACGGGCAGCGAGGACTTTGGCGTTGAAATCGGCCTGCAGAGCCCGGTGCTTTTCAAAAGGACTGTTTACACTCCTAGCACTGGGGCCTTTTCGCCCACCTCGGGGGTGGTCCAGTCCTCCGGCTCAAGTCTTTCCGTCAGCAACGCGGCGCTCACAACGCTCCCCGGATACAACTTCCTGGGCCAACCCCAGTTCTTCCCCGGAAGCAACCCGGCGGTTGACCCGAGCGTGGTCGGATTCCAGGGGATCAACGCGCTGGGCACCGGTAGGGTGGGCGCCAATGGCGTTGGCGGGTTTGTCTTCAGCGCCGCCGCGGACAGCTTCAACCTGCTCATCCGCGCCTTGAAAACTCAGGGGCGCATCGACGTGCTCAGCCGACCGCAGGTGACCACGCTCGACAACCAGCAGGCCCGGGTGTTTGTCGGCCAGAATTATCCGCTGATCCTGGGCAGCAATGTGACGGCCACCGGCGTCATCAACAACAACATCCAGTACCAGGCGATCGGCGTGGAACTATTGGTGACGCCCAAAATCACCCCTGATGGCAGGGTGATCATGAGGCTGGCGCCCCAGATTTCCAAGCCATCTCCCTCCACGGTGCCGATCGGCCAAACAGGGAACGGATCCACCCAGAACGCGACGATCATCGACCAGCAGATCATCGAGACCACCGTGGTGGCGATGGATGGCGAGACCGTCGCCCTGGGCGGCTTGATCCAGAAAACGGATATCAAGACGGAAAACAAAATCCCCTGGTTCGGCGACCTCCCGTATGTGGGCGCCGCCTTCCGATACCGGACGCAGTCCAAGGAAAAACGCGAACTGCTGATCATCCTCACGCCCCACATCGTGCGCAACAAATGGGACGCCGCCCGGGTGCTCAACGAGGAAGCCAAGAAGATGGACTGGGTGCTGGGCGATGTCGCGCGCATCCATGGCGGACAGGGCCTTTTGCCCCCTGTTCCCAACGGTCCCATCATGAGCCCCGAGGAAAGCGGCGCGCTTCCGGCGCCTGGAATCCTGGCCGTTCCACCCGGGCTGCCCGTTCCGGTCAACCCGGCCGACCCGGGCGTGGAACAAGGCAAGCCTGGCGCTTTCCAACCCGCCCCGATCCAGCCCGGGCCAGCCCAACCGGCGCCCGGCCCGATGTCGAGGCTGCCGGCGCCGGTCCAACCCGCGGCCATTCAGCAAACCCAGGCCATCGTGCCCACCTCGGCGGTGGTGCCATTGGCCCAGGCCCGACCCCTCATTCCCGTCAGCGCACCCTTGAATTCCGCACCCATGAACGCCCCGACCCAGCCTGTCCGTCCGGCAGGCCAGCAGGAGAACGCGTCATGGCCATCCGCCAATCGTTGAGAAGTGCCCTGTGCCTGTCGGCGTTTCTCTTGTCGCAGGGATGCGTCACGATGCCCGTGGACAAATCCCCGGCCGAGAAACCTCCGGCTGAAAAAAAACCAACCAAGCATGTGAGGAAGATTCACAAGGGCGCCAAGGTGCCCTGCCAGTTGGTGAGCACATGGAAGAACGAGGTCATCCATGTGGCCGACCCCGTTCATGGCGGATCCCCCACTCCCGGCCTGGCTGGCCGCTTTTATCTCTTCGGCGAGGAGGTTGATTCCCCCATCGAGGCCGAGGGAACCTTGATCGTCGACCTGTACGACCTGAGCAAGGGACCATCGGCGGCACCCGCTCCCTTGGAAAACTGGCAGATCGATCCCCTCACTCTCAAGAAACTCAAGCGCAAGGATCCCGTCGGCGAAGGGTACACGCTGTTCCTTCCGTGGGCCACCTACAGGCCCGACATCACGAGGATCCAGTTGAAGCTCAAGTACGATGCCGGCGGGGAGTTTCCCCTTTACGGCGACACGGGGCCGATTTCGCTCAATACCGATATTTCTTTCCAGCAGTCGAGGAACACGGTCAATCCGGCCAATGGAATTGCCGGCCCGGCCCAGGGGCCCATGGGGCCCGCCGCGAACCAGGGACAACCCGTCCAGCAGGGAATTGGCGGTCCCGCTATCCCGTCGGCCCTTGCGCCGATGTCGGCGCCGGCGGTCGCCCCCCAGGTGCCCCAGCACCTTCAACCGGTTTCACGCGTCGTGGTCCCCACGGGATCGGCGCATCCGGGATTCGGCTCCAACCAGCAAGCCGGGGTCGTGCCGGCGGGCGGTTCCATGGCGACGGGAAGATCGACCCGATTGACCATCGAGCCCATTGATTACAACCCGCCGCGCCAGCAGGAAGGCACCACGGCGCGGGAAACGGGAACGCCAAGGCCGACGAGCCTGCCAAACCAAGCCCCGGAGGCGGCCGCACCCGCCCCGGGGTCCCCCGCCGGACTCAAGGTCTGGAACCTTCGCTAGCGGGCCTTCAGTTCAAGGTTGACGGAGTTGGCGCCCTCCTTCACCTCGACCCTGAGTTCGCTGGTGGCGGGCTTCAGGTATCGGGCGGGGAGGATGTTGTCACCGCGGACACGGTCCTTGTCGAGCGGGCGGCATGAAACCGAGATCTGGTAATGACCCGCGGGAAGCCCGTCGAACTTTCCAAAGCTCGAGGCCTCGAACCGCCCCTCGGCGTCGGTGATGCCATCGCCGCCGGGGCCGGCCTTGCCATCGGCGGAAACCTTGTGGAAGACCACGGCGGCGTATTCAAGTGGCTTGCCATCGAGGGTGACGCTACCCAAGACCGGGTGGGTTTTCGGGCGCGCGCGGGTTGTCGGAGTTTCGGATCCATAGGCTTTTTCGTTGCTTTCGGGATGGCGGAGGTTTTCCGGCAAAACCCCGTCCAGGGCGATGTTGCCTATGATTGGCCTTTTGCCCTTCATGGTGACCCAGGCGATCTGGTCGAATTCCCCGTACTGGATTCCCCTGAGTCGGCTGCCGCCGCCGGTGGTGGCCAGTTGGTAATAATTGCGACCATTGCGGACATATTTCTCATAGACATGCTCATGGCCGCAGAAGACGGTGAACGGCCTGTCGCCCATCGCCTTTTCGATGTCGGCCCAGCCGTTGGTTTCCGCTTCCTTGCCCACCCACATTGGCTTGTGCAGGAAAATGAAGGTCCAGCGGGGTGAGGGGTTCGCGGCGGCAACCCCCTTGAAGTAGGCGACCTGCTCGGGGGTGATGGCCGTGAATTTTCCGGGCGTGTCCTCGGAACTGACGGACAGGAACAGGGTGTCGCGGTAAACGAAGTGGTAGTAGGGGCGGCCAAACCGGGCCTTGTACTCCGCCAGCATCTCCTTGTTCGAAATGTCGTGGTTGCCGGGAACATAAAAGAACGGCATCTCAAGCCGCTTCACATATCCGACGAATTCATCCCACTGCTGGGCGATGACCTCGGGCTTGGTGGTGTACCCCTCGATGAGGTCGCCCACGGACATCACGAATTCCGGTTGAAGCAGGTTGATGCGGTCCATGGCCTGCGAGAAAACCTTTTCACGGTGCCCGCCCGTGCGGTCGGAGATGACAGCGAAGCGGAAGTCGGCGGGATTGTTGTTGGCCTTGAGCGATGTCCATGGGTTCGGGCCGTCAACGGCCTCGACGATGATTTCGGGCTTGTCGGCGCCGTTGCCCGCCACGAAGGCCCGGGAGACGCCAAGCGCCCCCCCGAGAATGGCCACGGCCCCGATTCCCAAGGCCGCTTTGGAGAATGAACCGCCCATGATGCTTCGCTCCTGATGATCGGTGAATCCAATATCAGGCTACAAAAAAGCAGCGGCATTTTTGCGATGATTCGATGAAATTCAAACCCTTGGCCGCCGGCCCTTTACAAGGCGCCGGTTTGCCCGGAGAATCCGGCGACTGGAACGATTCGATCGGCCGACAAGTCGGAGGATGAACATGAGGAACCGGGTCTTGGCTTGCCTTGTTCTCGCGGCCGCGGGAATGGCGCGCGCCGATGTTTCATCTTCGATCGCGGCGCTGCGGGGCACGGGGCCCGGCGGCAAGGGTAACGCCCAGGCCGCGAGCGCTTGGCGCGAACTGGTGGGGCATGGCGTCGCAGCGCTGGTTCCCGCCCTTGGCGCCATGGACGACGAGGACCCCGTCTCCGCCAACTGGCTCAGGCCGGCCTTTGATGCCATTGTTGAAAAAGCCGGAACCGACGCCATTCCCGTCGTGGAGATCGAACGGTTCCTTGAGGACCGCAAGGGGGGCCGCATGGCCAGGGCCTGCGCCCTTGAACTGGTCCGCAGGAAGGATGCCGCCAAGGCCGACGCGTTTCTCGCCAAGGCCACGGAAGACCCCAGCCCCGAGATCCGCCGCCTGGCGATTGCCGCGGGCCTGGCCAAGCTGCCGGCCGAGGGGCCGGCCCGAACGGAAGGCCTCCAGGCGCTGTTGAAAGTGGCGTGCGACCGGGATCAGGTTGACCTGATCGCAAAGGACTTGACCAAGGCTGGAATCAAGACCGACCTGGCCGCGCACTTCGGCTACATCATGGACTGGACGGTCGTCGGCCCGTTCCCGGTGACGGCGGCCAAGGGCTTCGGCGTGAAGTTCGCCCCTGAGGACAAGGCCGATCCGGCGGCGCCTGTCACCGGTCCCAACGGTCCGGTGAAGTGGAAGCGGGTCACCACCACCGATCCGGCCGGCCTCGTGAACCTCAACAAGGAACTGGCGGACGAGAAGTCCGTGGTGGCCTACGCGTTCACCAGGGTTGAATCCGCCGCCGAGCAGCGTGTCGTCCTGCGCGCGGGGTCGATCACCGCCATCAAGGTGTTCCTCAACGGGAAGGAAGTTTACGGCAAGGACGAATACCACCACGGCATGCACCCCGACCAGCATCAGGCGATTGTCGTTCTCAAGCCCGGCGTTAACGAAATCCTCCTCAAGGTGTGCCAGAACCAGAAGGCGCAATCCTGGGAAAAGAATTGGCAATACCAGGTTCGGCTCACCGACTTCACGGGAGCCCGCGTCGCCTGGAAGCAGGCGGGCGTCGAGTGACCATCCGGATCGACCACACCAAGGATCTCGGGAGATTCATCATGGCCCGTTGGCACCTTTTCCTCGCCTCGGCATGGCTTGCAGGCTCGGCCGCGTTTGTGAACGCCGCCGATTGGCCCGCGTTCAGGGGCGCCGAAGCCGGCGTTTCGCGCGAGACCGGGCTGCCCGGCGCGTGGGACGGACCGTCCGGCCAGGGTGTCGCCTGGAAATACCCGCTCACGGGCCAGGGAATCTCATCCCCGGTGGTGGCGGGCGGGAAGGTCTTCCTCACCGCCTGCACGGGATACCAGCAGAAAAGGCTCATGGTGATGGCCCTTTCCGCCGGCGATGGAAAGTTGCTGTGGCAGCGGCAGTTCGCCGCCACGGGCGACACCACCTGCCATCCGACCACCAACATGGCCGCGCCGACACCCGTGGCCGGGCCCAAGGGGGTTTACGCCCTGTTCGCCACCGGCGACGCCATCGGCTTGAGCCATGATGGCGATCTGCTTTGGATTCGTTCGCTGGTTCGCGACAACCCCACCGTCACCAACCAGGTGGGAATGGCGTCGTCGCTGGCGCTGAGCCGCGACACGGTCCTGGTGAGCATGGAGAACGCGGGCGAATCGTTCTTTGCCGGCCTCGACGCGTCGACGGGGATCGACCGTTGGCGCTTGCCTCGTTCCAGCGGCCTGAACTGGTCAAGCCCGCTGGTGATCGGCCGCAATGGCCGTGACGAGGCCCTGTTCCCCTCCAGTTCGGAGTTGCTGGCCGTCGAGCCGGAATCGGGCAAGACGGTGTGGAAGCACGAGGGGCCGATCGCCACGATCGCCTCCCCGGCCATCGATGGAGGCCGCCTTTACGCGCCGGGTTCGCCATTCGTGGCGTTCAAGCCCGGCGCCGCCGACGAGTGGAAGTCTCCCAAGCTGTCCACCCGGCACACCTCGCCCGTCGCCGTGGATGGCAAGCTTTACAGCGCCGTTGTCATCGGCGTGAACTGTGTCGACGGCGCCACGGGACAGGAGGTGTGGCAGCACCGTCTCAAGGGGCCTTTCTCGGCGTCCCTGCTCGCCGGTGACGGCAAGCTATACGCGATCAACGAGGAGGGAGTCGCCACGGTTCTGGCCTTGGGAGGCGACAAGCCGAAGGTCCTGGCCACGAACGCGCTGGGTGAGAAGGTCGCGTCAACTCCCGCCATCTCCGGCGGCCGGCTTTTCATCAGGGGCGACAAGCACCTGTACTGCATCGCGGGCCGCTGACGGCCAATTCGAATCAGGCCGGCCTCAAGCCGTTGTTGGCGCCCGGCTCGCCGGATGAGAAGGCGAACAGCGAATCGATGAGCTGGAAGTTTCGCGTGGTGGCATTGAACGAGTAACGAGTCGCTCCGGCGCCTCCCCCCGGTCCCATCGTGGTAAGAAGGTCGGGGATTCCATCCCCATTGATGTCGGAAACAACCGCCACGCGCGCCCCACCGGTAAAGCGTGGCCCGCCGATGACGAGTTGTCCAAGGGCGGGTGCCTGAACCCCCGAGTTGAACGGCGCGGATCCGTCGAACACCGAGACGATGCCGCGCCCCGAATTGGTGGCCGTGATGATCTCGGCGAGGCCATCGTTGTTGAGGTCGGCGGCGGCGACCGAAATTCCTCCAGTGTAGCCCGGCGTTTGGGCCAGGAAGTTCCTGATCGTGGATTGGGTTTTCCCGCTGACAACAACGACGCGCGCCACGCCAGCCGATAGGGGCGAGCTGATGATGTCGGCCCAGCCGTCGCCGTCGACATCGCCTGAGGCGAGCGAGATGCCGCCGCCAAATCGTTCGCCGTATGGTGAACCTTGATAGAGGAGTTGGCCGAAGCTGGCGCCACTGTAGACGCGAACAACGCCCCCGGCATTCCTTCCCGCCGCGGCGACCATGATGTCGCCCTTGCCATCCTTGTTGATGTCGCCCACGGCGATGCTGATGGGGCTGTTGAAGTTGCTGTTGAAGCCGAAAAATCCACCCAGGTCGTGCGAGGTGAGGCCGTCGATGATGCGGACGAACGAGCCCCTGTTGGTGGCCCACAGGAGGTCGGCAACACCGTCGCCGTTGACATCACCGCGGGCGAGAGTGAACCCGCCTGTGTACCGTGGACCATTGGGTTGGTAGGTGGCGATGAGCGCGTTGGTGCGGGTGTTGAAGGTTGCGAACTTCGACCCGCCCTGCATCGCGATCGCATAGAAGGGTTGGAATGTGTTCACAACAAGGGAAGAACTTGCGGCGGAACTGGAGCCGGAATAGTTCGCGTCTCCGGCATAGGAGGCTGACAGCGAGTAGCCTCCCACGGTGGGCGGCCTGTAGCTGAATTGCACGACACCGGTCGCCGGGTTGACGATTCCCGAGCCGATCAGCGTTCCGTTGTTGAAGAAATTCACGGTGCCTGAAGGCCTGAGGGCGTTGCCCGTGGCTCCCGAGCCCACTGTCGCCGTGAGGAGCACGGAACTGCCCGAATCAATCGCCTGGCTCGAAAGTGACAGCGTGATGTTGGTGCTGGCCTGAGTGACACCCAAGGCAAACGCGGGGGTGGAATCCGTCGACCTGGAGGCCAGGTAGTTGGCATTGTCGCCCGCATAGCGCGCCGAAATCAGGTAGCTGCCAACAGGCAGCAGTTCGAGCGAAAGGGTTGATGAGCGGTTCCCGTCGTTCACCGCGCTTGTCTGGATCAGGGCGGAGGCGTTGAAGAACTGGATTTGCGAGGTTCCAAAGGGGATGGCATCGGCTCCCGTCGCGGCGATGACGGGCGCCACCGCTGCGCTGAAGCTGACCGCCGATCCGTAAGGAATGGAAGTGACCGAAGGGGTGCTGAGGGCCGTGGTGGTGGCCTGCCGTGTGACGGTGAGGATGGCGGGCGTGGCCGAGTCAACTTGGGGATAAAGGCCACCGTTGGCGTTGTACCGGGCGCTGATCGTCGCGACGCCGACGGGAAGAGAGAAGAGGTTATTGCCCGTGTTGATCGTGGCGGAGTAAACCTGAGACCCGTTGATGGAATTGCTGTCTTGGCGAGCCACCGCCGTGATGACAGTGCCGTTGGACAAGCGGAACGATACCGAGCCAGGTTGGACGGGGAGTCCCGTCAAGGTGTCGATGGCCGAGGAATCGGCGGGAGTGAGACGGGCGGTAAGCGTGACGGATGATCCACGCGGAGCGGTGGATATCGTCTGTGCCCCGTTGGCATCGGTGACTTCGATCGAGATCGAGGCAGCCGTGAGCGATCGGGTTGCGGAACTTGCCTGGTAGTTGGCATCTCCCAGGTAATTGGCGGTGATCGTGTATTTGCCTGGCAATGTGGGAGTGAATGTTGAAGATGCCTTTCCGATGCTGATCGCGCCCGCGGGAAGGTTGGTGATGGAACCTCCGGGGCCGGTGGCCGTGAAGTTCACAACGCCGGAAATCTGGGTCGGCATTGTTTGGGCGTTGGAAAAGATAGAAGCGTTGAGCGTGAAGGTTTGGCCGAGAGCCAGGTAGTCTGCGGCGCTGGTGAGATTGATCGATGTCGAGGCGGGCGTGACGGTGAGGGTGAAAGGCTGGCTTGTGGACATGGCATAGTTGCCATCGCCGATGAATTGAGCCGTGAGCACATGGGTGCCGACGGCAAAGTCCGTCTTCGAGAAGACGGGGGAACGAGAGTCGTTCGATATGGGCAAGGTGGCGATGACCACGCCGTTGTCGAGGATTCGGATGCCGGTGGCCTGGCTTGCGAAAGGGATTATTGATCCGGGGATCGCGGGAGCCAATGCCGCTGACAAGTCAAACCTGTTGCCGTAAACCAGGCTGCCGGAGGCTTGAAGCGGGAACAGCGGACTGGCCACGCTCGTGGTGGTGTTTTGGGTGATGACAGTGAGAGTTTGGACTCCCGAGGTCACGGTGGGAAAATTTCCGCCGTTTTGGTTGTAACGGGCCTGGATGGAGTAGGGGTTGGCGTTGACGAAGAGACTGAAGGCGTTGTCGCCCGTGTTGATGGTGGCCGAGTAAACCTGCTTTCCTCCGCTGACGGTGGACGCCGAGCGGGGCACGGAGGTGATCGGCGTTGATCCATAGAAAAAGTCGACGGACCCGGGTTGGTTCACATTATTGTCAGCCGGGTCCATCGTGGCGGTGAGGGTGACCGAGGCGCCGCGTTGGACTGGGGTGGCTGAAATAGGGTCTAAGGTCAGGCTTGGAACGGTGACGATGAGGGTGTTGGACTGCGGGAGTGTGTTTAGAGGGTCGTTCGAGCCCAAATAGTTCATGTCTCCCGAGTATGTTGCCGTGATGGTTTGCATGCCCACAACTGTGGGCGTGAAAATCAAGGAGGCGGTTCCATTAACAAGGGGCCTAATAACGCTAAAGTTGTTGGGTCCCGAAAATGTGATGGACCCGGTGGGTTTCTGCGGGGCATTGATGGCCGGTGTGGCGACTGCGATGTTGAAGGTGATGGAACTGCCCAGATTCACGATGGCAGGCGAGGGAACCGAGGTAAACGCTGTGGTTGTCAAGGCCTGCTTGACAGTCAGGTTGATGGCGCTTGATGTCGATGCCGCGTAGTTGGCACCGTCGCCCGAATAGGAGGCGGTGAGGGAATGGCTTCCCACCGACAGGCTGGTGGTGGAGAAGATCGAGAACGGATTGGCGCCCGTTAGTGTCGCGTTGGGGCCGTTGAGAAGAACAGCGTTGTCATCAAATCTGAGGTTGCCCGCGGCGAAGGGAATGATGGACCCGGTGATGGCCGGTGTCGTGAGGGCGGATATGTCGATCCGGTCGCCAAAGGTGAAAGTGGCTTGGCTTGGATTGATGGACAAGTTTGTCGAAGAGCCTTGAAGGCTGATGGAGAGATTTTGCGAATTCGAGACAAGCGAGGGGAATTTTCCACTGTTTTGGTTGTAACGGGCCTGGATGGAGTAGGGGTTGGCGTTGACGAAGAGTCTGAAAGCGTTGTCGCCGGTGTTGAGGGTGGCCGAGTAAACCTGCTTTCCTCCGCTGACGGTGGACGCCGAGCGGGGCACGGAGGTGA
>JAGWVO010000533.1 GCA_018970845.1 Planctomycetota bacterium | reverse complement strand
ACTTCCGGCTGGCAGCGGGAATCCCCCGTTGTGGCAACCGTTGCAGCGCTGGTCCATCGGGCCGCCGGCGCACGGATTGCCGCGCGCGTCGGCGTAAGCCTCGGCTACCAGGGAGAACCCCTCCAGGTGGCAAGCGGCGCAGTCGTTGGCCCAGGCCGTGTGGACACCGGCAAGGGGCCCCCGGTTGAGCGCCGCTCGGCGCGCCGCCGGGCTGGCCAGGCCCCAACCGACCAAGGCGAGTCCGCCCAGCACCAGCAGCAGCGTCAGTCGGCCTTTCCAGCGCACCCAGAAATCGGGCTTGCGAAAGTAATCCAGCGGAATTCGGCTGGCCCGGGGCTTGGCGTGCGTGTGCTCGGTCATGGCGTCCCCGTGGATCAGTGGATGAAGGGGATCGGATGGGTCGTGTACATGAGCGCCCAGACGACATGCGCCGCCAGGAGGCCCATCAGCAGCACGGACAACGGCAGGTGCGCCAACAACCAGGCGTGCAGCCATCCATGCAGCCAAGCCTGGCGGTCCCATTGCCGCCTCTGGGAGCAGAGGTCCTCAAGGGCCGCCACGGCGGGATGGGCCGCGGGCGGCAGCCCGGCGCGAACCTCGAGGAACCAGGCCCGGGCGGCCCTTTCACCGGCAAGGCCGGGGCAACCGGCCTTGCCCGAAAGAAGGTACGGCCGCGCGCTTCCGTCGAAAAACGCCCGCAGCGACTCCGATTCCGGCACGGGTTCGGAGGGCGCCGCGGCGGTGAGCAACACTCGCCCTTGCAAGGCACCCACCTGCCGGACGGCCCCCACGACCAGGTGCGTCGCCAGGTCGCCATCGTCATCATCGTCAGTCGCTTGGTCGCCGCACACCGCTGCCACCAGCCGGGCGCCATCGCGCGCCGCCAATCCTGAGAGGTGGGGGATCTGGGAAACAATGGTTTCAGCGGGAACCAAATCGAGCATCCTCGATGGCAGGAATTGCTGCATCGCCAATCCCCAGACGCCGCTCACGATCACGATGACAAGAACCACCATCGTCGCCGCGCTCAGCGGACCACCCAGCCGGAAACCCGAGTGGAGCACGGCCAGGGGAACCACGAGCAGGCCAAGCCAGATGTGGGCGCGAAGCCACCACTGGACAGGCCCGATCCTCCAGGTGCGGAGTTTCTTGCGAGGCCAAAGCAGGAACTCGAACAGGCAAATCAGGCCGGCGGCCACGCCCAGGGCCAACCCGACCCTCGAACCACCCGACGGCCAAGCCGACTGGCCGACGCTTTCAACCAGAAACCAGGCAAGCGCGCCCACGGCGGCAATGACACACCCGACAATCCAAGGGACATGGGGGCGGGCGTGCTCCCCGGTGATCAGCATGGGACGGGACTCGCTTCCGCTAGGGTTTCGCGATGATGGTGACGGTTTCACCCGATATGTCTAATCTATTCCTGCGAGGCCACATCCGCAACCTGATGGATTTGGACGGCTTCACGCCCGCCAGGCCTCCCTTTCCGACCCTCTCCCGGATCAACACATGACCATCTCGCTCTTGCTGGCCCTGATGGCGGCAGCGCCGGAAAAACCCAACATCCTCTGGCTCTCCTGCGAGGACATGGGCCCCCACACAGGCTTTTGCGGCATGCCGGGAGTGCGAACGCCCCACCTCGACGCCTTGGCCAGGCGCTCGACCTGGTTCCGCAAGGTCTGGTCGCACGCGCCTGTTTGCGCGCCGTCGAGAACGGGAATCATCCTCGGCCGGCACGCCTCCAGCGTGGGTGCCGAGCCGATGAGGTCGATGGTTTCCCTGCCCGGCGGCATCACCATGTTTCCGCAGGAATTGATGAAGGCGGGTTATTACTGCACCAACAATTCCAAGGAGGACTACAGCGTCGAGAAACCCGGGAAGGTGTGGCATGAATCGTCAGCGAGGGCCCACTACCGCAACCGCGCCTCCGGGCAGCCTTTTTTCGCCGTGTTCAACGACACCATCACCCATGAGAGCCAGATCCGGAACAAGCACGCGCTGGCGCGCGATCCCGCCTCGGTGACGATCCCTCCCTACTGGCCCGACACGCCCGAGGTGCGGCGCGACTGGTCGCAGTACCTCGACCGGATCGAGGAAATGGATGCCGGCATCGGCAAGCGGATCGGGGAACTTGAAAAGGCCGGCGTGGCCGACAGCACGATTGTGGTCTTCTTCAGCGACCACGGATCGGGCATGCCAAGGCACAAGCGCTGGGCCGGCAACTCCGGCTTGCGCGTGCCGCTTTTGGTGCATGTCCCCAAGATGTGGGCCTCCAAGGCCGCCCCCTACCTCAAGCCGGGCACCTCCACCGACAGGCTGGCGGGCCTTGTCGACCTCGGTCCCTCGATGCTGGCCCTGGCGGGCATCGAACCGCCAGCTGGCC
>JAGWVO010000532.1 GCA_018970845.1 Planctomycetota bacterium | reverse complement strand
AAACGCGTTTTATAGGTTACCTCACGCTCTGGCAAGGGACCTTGGCGACGGCCACCTGCGTTTAAAGTGGCGGCCCCTCGCGCCTTGCGGCATGGGGCCCCGTGGCGTGAGTGGTGGGGATGGCGAGGGTGGGGACAACCCGCTCCGGGCGCGGTCAGACCTTGTGGCGGGGGTGGCGGCGGGCGGCCAGACCGGCGAGCGCCATCCCGAAGATCGCGAGGGAGACAGGTTCGGGGGTGGCCACCGTTTCGGTGACGACGAACCCCGCGTTGGAGATGCGGAAAATGGTGCCGCTATCGTTGGCGCCGCCGAACTGCGTCATGCCGTAGAGGTTGCCTTCATCGTCGGCGATGAGGTCACCATAGGGCTTGATGCCGTTTGAGCCACCGAAGGTGTAGAGGACGGTGTGGGTGTATCCGCCGGCACCGTTGTCGGACAGGCGGAAGACCGTGCCCGGTGCGAACTCGCCACCGCCGCCATAGGTTGTGCCGAAGAGATTGCCGACAGCATCGGCGATCAGGCCCCCCAGCGGACTCCCGCCGTTGGTGTGGTTGAAGTTGTGCAGGATGGTCGTGGTGTAGCCGCCTGCGCCGTTGTCTGACACCTTGAATACCGTGCCATTGTTGAAGGTGCCACCGGCGAATGTCACGCCGTAGAGGCTGCCGGCGGCATCGGCGATCAAGCCTGAAGCCGGCTGGCGACCGCCTGAGGGCCCACCAAAGTTGGCCAACGCCGCATAGTTGTAGCCTCCGGCGCCGTTGTTCGCGAGCCGATAGACCGTGCCGCCGGCCGATGAGCCGCCGATCTCGGTTGTGCCGTAGAGGTTGCCGCCGGCATCAACGATCAGGCTGGACCTGCGGCCAGTGCCGGCTGTTGGCACGGTGAAACTGTGCAACGTGGAATGCGTATAATTTCCGGCGCCGTCATTTGCCAGGCGAAAGACATTGCCAATTGCAGGACTTGCTCCACCCAACGTTGTGGTACCATAGAGGTGGCCGTTCGCGTCCGCCATCAGCGTTGCTGCCGGTGCGCGTCCGGTGGCCGGCGTGTTGGTGAAATTGAACAGGATGGTGTGCGCATAACCGCCTGCGCCGTTGTCCGAGAGGCGATAGACAGTGCCGCGACCGTTGGCCCCTCCACCAGCCGTCGTTCCGAAGATGTTGCCGGCGGAGTCGATGATCACGCCCGCCTGGGGGGTGCTGCCATTGGTCCCGTTGAAGTCGAACAGGGAGGAATAGGAGTAGCCGCCTCCGCCATTGCCCGACAGCCGGAACACGGAGCCCGCCGGGTTCGCTTCGCCTACCGCACGTGTGCCGACGAGGTTGCCGGCAGTGTCGAAGGCCAAGCCTGACTCGGCGAAGCCACCGCTGGAGGTGGTGAAGTTGTAGAGCGTTGTGAGTGTTTGCGACCCCGCGGGGGCAGCGAACGACGTGGCAATGACGACCGACAAGGCCATGACGCGCAAACGCA
The DNA here is from genome assembly GCA_018970845.1 of Planctomycetota bacterium. Taxonomy (GTDB): domain Bacteria; phylum Planctomycetota; class Planctomycetia; order Gemmatales; family Gemmataceae; genus REEB421. The sequence continues at coordinate 918 of JAGWVO010000532.1, read as the reverse complement.
TTGGATGTGCCTCATTTATGTCAAATTCGATCTATTCCGCCAGAATTAGCGAATGCCTGCACGGTGAGCAAGGATTCCCGGCGGTAGCGAATCTAGAAGAATATGGAAGCAGTGGCGCGCCCAGCGATCGAGCCACATGGGCGGGCGAGAAACACTCAAGAGCGATAAAGTTTTTTTTGCTTATATTTGTTCAAAAACGGAAGGCTTGCCTTTTCGCCGCTTGGGCGAGGTGGTGCAATGCCTTTAGTATTGCACCCTCATTGGCGGCAAAGCGGTTACTTCTTCTTTGCGGCGATGAGCTTCTTGTAGATGGCCATGTAGTCGTCGGCCATGCGCAGGTTGGTGAAGCGTTGCTCGAAGCGCTTGCGGACGCCTGCGCGGTCGATGGTGTCGATCTTCCTGGCGGCTTCGATGGCGCCTGCCATGTCGTCCACGATGAAGCCGGTGACGCCGTTCTCGATCACTTCCGGGACGCTGCCGCGGCGGAAGGCGATGACGGGGGTGCCGCAGGCCATGGCTTCGATCATGACCAGGCCGAAGGGTTCCTCCCAGTCGATCGGCACCAGCAGCGCCTTGGCGTTGGAGAGGAAGCCGACCTTCTGGGCGTCGTTGATCTCGCCGATGTAGTTGACGTGGGGCAGCTCGAAGAGGTGCTTGATCTCGCGGGCGAAGTACTCGTCGTCGGCGCGGTCGATCTTGGCGGCGACGCGCAGCTCCGTGCCGGTGGCGCCGGCGATCTCGATGGCGCGGTCCACGCGCTTCTCGGGCGAGATGCGGCCGAGGAAGGCGAAGTAGCTGGGGGGTTCGGTGGGTTCGGGGCGCAGCAGGTTGGCGGGCATGCCGTGGTGGACGGTGCCGGCCCAGCCGAGGTGGGGGACGGGCTTGCGCTGGTTGTCGGAGATGGAGACGATCGGGACG
>JAGWVO010000531.1 GCA_018970845.1 Planctomycetota bacterium | reverse complement strand
CTGAGCGCCCTTGTGATCGCCTTCGCGGCACCTTTCATGGGATTGCGCCCCCCCTTCACGGTGCTCCAGTTGCTCTGGATCAATGTGATCATGGACACGCTGGCATCGATCGCGCTTTGTTCCGAGCCTCCGCGTCCGGGCCTCATGCGGGAGAAACCCAAGGGAAGAAAGGGAGGCATCGTCACATCCGCGATGTGGCGTTCCATAGCCGTTACCGCCGCTTTTTATGTTTTCGTGCTGCTTGGCCTGCTTTGGCTGATGAAGGGAACGCCAGACCATCCCGGTTGGCTTGGGGAGTCTGGAACCGGGACGATTTGGCTGGTCGAGGGGCCCGGCGGACATGTCGATCGCCTGCCGGCTGACGAGATATCTCCCGCGGGGGAGGCGTTCCTCACGCTGAGGCAGGCGACCATCTTTTTCACGGCTTATGTGATGTTTCAAGTGTGGAACATGTTCAATTGCCGGTCATTGTCGGGTGGTGCCAGCGCCTTCGCGAATCTAGCTGGCAATCCGAATCTTCTTTTCGTTGCCGCGGCCATAGTTGGGTTTCAAGTTGTCATCGTCACATTTTTGGGCCCACTCTTCCAAACGGTGCCGCTGGGAATTGTTGACTGGGTGGTCATTATCGCCGCGACCTCGAGCGTGTTGGTGCTTGGAGAGTTCTTCAGGATGCTGGCAAGGCGCAGAGAGGCTGCCTTGGAACGGTGGTAAGACCACGCGGTGTTTTACGGTTGATCGGCGGAAGATCGACATTGAAACGAATGGGTCGTGCAATCAGTAACAATCAGGTTTTGAATAGTGTCGAGCCAAAGTATTGGAGCCGAAGGGGATCGAACCCTCAACCTCCGCATTGCGAACGCGGCGCTCTCCCAATTGAGCTACGGCCCCTGATTGTGATTTGAATCTTAACTGTCGGCTTCCAAATTCTCCATAGGAACCAACGGCGGTCTATTCGGACGCCGCTGGAGCCTTGATGGAAGCCGCCTTTTTCTGGAACGGACTGGAAGCAAACTCCCGCCCCTTGAGCTTTTCAAGGGACTCAGCCGCCCGCTTGGGATCTTTTCCCACGGTGTCGTACAGAGTTCCCAAATGGAACAGCGAGCGGGCCAATTCCCCCGGGTCGCCAGAAAACTGAACATCCACACGCACGAACTCCCAGAAGGCTTCCTCTGGCTTCTTTTCAGCCAAAAGGGCTTCACCCAAGTGGTTGCAGGCAAATGCGAGCAATTGGGGGTCGGAGGCGTTGGCCATCGCCAGCCGAAGCTCAGCCACGCCCTGATCGCCCATCCCCAGGTTGGCGCACGCCGCCAGGAGGGCCGTGTCCGGGCTGGTTGGCAGCGCTTTCAACTTGGTTGCCGCCTCCGCGGCCTTTCCGGCGCGAAGCAGGCGCGCCGAGACAATAAGCCCGATCTTCTGCGCAAGCTCGGGGGGAAGTCCCGTGATCTTGGACATGGTCTCGTAGGTGGCGAGGACTTCCGGGGCGCCTTGGGCCTCCTGCGCTTCGGCCAAGGCCTTCAGGGCCGGCAATTCCGCCCATCCGCCCTTGGTTTCCAAGGCTGCCTGCTTCCAAATTGGCAGAATGCTGGCGTCCTTCCCTTCGATGCGGGCAAGCTCCGAGCGAACTTCCGCAAGCTTGAATCGGGCATAGCGCACCACTTGCGGACGACCCGCCTGGTCGAGCACCTTCGTCGCCGCGATCTCAGCCTGCTTGAGCCTGTCGGCTTGATCCTTGGGGGTGGCGGCCTTGCGGGCCATGTCCTGGCGGTCGTAGATGAGCTGGAAGTCGAGCGGGGCCAGGGAGTCGTGACGGTACTGGACCATCACGATGTCGAGTGGAGACAAGGTCACGGATTTTCCGTCCCGGCCTTTCACGACGAGGCCGGCTGCGGATTCCGACTGAATGGTTCCGCTGATGACTTCCGTCGTGTACTTGGCGCGGTCGGTAACGACCCGAACCGATTCCTGGGCCAGCGAAATCGCGGGGATCAGGCAAAATACGGCCATGCCCATCAACGAACGAATCATATCGCAACCCTCCTCGTGTTTCAGACCTTGGCCTTCGCCTTGTCGTACTGGGCCTTCAGGACCGGCTGGCTCTCCAGCAGCTTCGAGAATTTTTCCTTGATCGCCGGAGGAACGGACGCGTAGAAGTTGCGTTTTTCCAGCTCCGTGATCAGGGCGGCCGAACGGCTTATCTGGGTCGGCTCCATCTTTTCCTTGCCGTACATGAAGTATCCATAAACCATGTGGTAGTAGGCCTCGACATACTTGTCGCGGAAGTAGTTGTCGCTTTCGGCCCGCTTCTCGAGCAGGTCGACCAGTTTCTTGGCCTCGCTCGCCACCACGCCGTATTTTCCTTCCTCTCCGGAAAGCTCCAGGCTTTCGATGCGGACAT
>JAGWVO010000530.1 GCA_018970845.1 Planctomycetota bacterium | reverse complement strand
TCTGGCTCGAGCAACTCACTCAAGTTGAGTAAGGACCTTGTCAATGGTGCGACAAATTCGCTAGTGGCACTGGAAAAAAGTGCGATGTGTGGAAGCAGTGTTAACCATCTGTTCACGGGTGCTCCGATCACTGGTGGATTCCAATCCCGATGTGTCATCATGCAGGGTGCTGGCGTAGCACCATTGCCTGTTCCAAGCAGTCAAATTCGTCCAGCCAAAGGAACTGCTAACTCCGCTTATGTCCAGGCATTCAATTCTTCTGGTTTTCATGCGGTTATGGCAGACGCCAGCGCAAAAAATGTGAGCGTGAATGTCCAAACCGCTGTTTTCAACGCGGTTTTAAATGTTCAAACCTCAGCGGCATCCGCTACCTTGGCCGATTGGGACGACTAATTTCGAGATTTTCAAATGAAGACCCGGGAACAGATTTCCGGGTCCTTTACTTTTATTGCTCATTTATTTATTGTTTTTATTTCATCAAATTTTCACTCCTTTAATGCTTTCTTGAAGCCGTCTTGGAGAGACGGCTCATGGATTTTTCCGGCGCGCCGGTTCTTGTTGAGTTCTTTTTTGGTCTGGCCTTTCTAGCCGGTGGATTGCTGATCCGATTGCTACCCCGCTTTCCCTTCACGATTCAGGTCATCTGCTGTGCCTGCCTGTTTCTTCTCGCTTGGTGGATGTCCGCGCCTTATTCGCTGGTGATCTCGGCGATGCTGCTTCTGGGTTCTTGCCTGGCTTCTCCTGGCCTGCGATCGCTTTTATCACGGTCATGGGCCTGGGGACTCAGTCGGGCCGATGGCACCTGGTTGGCGCCTGCCTTGGCGCTTTCAGGCGGAGTTTTCCTGATCGTGGCACCTGCCCACATTCTTGAAGCCATCGAGGCTCGCAAGGCCTTGGAATTGGAAAAGATTCTCGACTCGGTACCCGAACTCGACATGAGTGCCGAGGTCGCCGGCTTCACGGACAAGGGCGGCCGCATCGGACTTTACTTGGGCGCCGCGGCCCGCGAACACGACGACCTGGCCTGGCTGCATGCCCACGACTACGACTTTCAACTTGTCAGGCTGGATGTTGACGAGGGGGATTGCAATTGCCACGGGCATGTCTTCGCCGGCGGCAGGTATTGGGTTCTGGGCCGTGATATTCCCGCCATCCTCAATGACAACGGCTATCGGGAAACAGATGTTCCCGCTCCTGGCGACCTGGTGATCCACCGGAACTCCGAGGGAGTCGTGATTCACACGGGAATCGTGAGGGCCTGCGGCCCGGGATTTCCCGTGCTTGTGGAAAGCAAATGGGGGCAGTTGGGCGTTTACATCCATCCCGTGGACCGGACGCCCTACGCCGGGCCGCGCAACTACTATCGCGCCACGCGCGGATCGCACATCATTCGCATCGAGGAACGAAGGACGGGGTGACGCTTTGGTTTGAGTCGCTCGAAAGCCTCAATTTCAAGGATGATTTTCGCGCCGGCAGCCATTTTTCCCGATGATTTTTTCAAACCCTTGGGAAAAATTCGGAAAAAACGCCATTTTTTGTGCCGTCATGCGTTGACTGTCGTTTCTGATGGTCCTAATCTTGGCCTTCGAGGCCACGCGCTGCGCTGGTCGAATCCCATCGGCCCGGATCTGTGCCGGGCCCAACTAAGGAAGGTGCCACATGGCAAAGGACGAGAAGAAGAAACCCCTCAATAAGAGCGGCCTGCTGCTCAAGGTCGCCGAGCACACCGGCCTCGGCAAGAAGGATGTGCTGGCCGTTCTCGAGGCGCTTGTCGAAGTCGCCGCCGAACAGCTTGGCAAGAAGGGCCCCGGCGTGTTCGTGGTTCCCAACATGATCAAGCTGACCAAGCGGATCCGTCCGGCCACGCCGGCTCGCAAGGGCAAGAACCCGTTCACCGGCGAAGAGACCATGTTCAAGGCCAAGCCGGCCAGCGTGACGGTGAAGGGCACCGCTCTCAAGAAGTTCAAGGAAGGCCTCAAGTAAGAATCTTTCGAGCCTGACAGCGCCGGGATCCCGCACCAGGGGCCCCGGCGCTTATCATTTGGCATGATCCGTTTGACCGGGGAACCCCGCCATGATCCACCTCGGCGTGAACATCGACCATGTGGCGACCATCCGTCAGGCCCGCCGCGGCCCCACGCCTGAATTGGCCCATGCCGCGGCGCTGGCCGTTCTGGGAGGCGCCGACAGCATCACGATCCACCTGCGCGAGGACAGGCGCCATGTCCAGGACCGGGATGTGCCGATCATCGTGGAGACCGCCACGGTTCCGGTGAACCTCGAAATGGCGGCGACGGCGGAAATGACGGCCATCGCGGCGCGGCATCGGCCGGCGTGGGTGTGCCTGGTTCCCGAGAAACGGGAGGAACTCACCACCGAGGGGGGCCTTGATGTGGTGTCCAACCAG
>JAGWVO010000529.1 GCA_018970845.1 Planctomycetota bacterium | reverse complement strand
GAGCTTGGTGATGGCCTTGGCGTTCGCGTGGGGGGCGAGCGCTTCGGCGCAGGCGCCCGAGGCCCGCGTGGTATCACTCAAGCCGGCACCCGCGCCCGCGTTGGCCTTTGAAGACCAGTTCGAGCGCCCCCACAAGCTCACCGGCTTCCAGGGCGACATCCTCGTTCTCATCTATGGAGACCGGGAAAGCGCCGAGCAGAACAAGCTCATCGGCGAGTCGCTGCACCTGTCGTTCCATCCGCAGGCCCGCAACCTTTCCGCCTCCCAGGCCCGCAAGGCCCCGCCGCTTCCCATCGCCGAACTCCCCGCGGGCGCCCGATGCCCGGATGTGCACGCCGTGCCCGTGGCGGTGATCGGCAAGGTTCCGTCGCTTGTCCGCGGAATCCTGCGCGGCGAGTTCCGCAAGGCCAGCCCCGACTGCCCCGTCTGGCTCGACTGCGAGGACTCGATGCGCCAGTCGTTCGGCATGGCGGCGGGTGTTCCCAACCTCGTTGTCATCGATGCGCGCTCCCAGGTGCGCATCGCCGCGGGGGGGCGCATGGGTCGAGAGCATATCCAGGAACTGGTCAACGGCATCGAGTCGCTCCGCCGCGAAGCCGCGGGCATCCGCTGATTCATGCTTGCCGCCTTCGCCACCCGCCATCCCGCCATCGGGCTGGGTATCGTGACGGTTTTCTGGGGCCTCTCGTTCTCCCTGATGCGCAATTGGCAGGTTCGCGCCCGCGACTGGACCGGGGATGACCTTCTCCGCCAGTCGCTCGCCTCCCTGCTCCTCATGGTGATCCGCATGACGGCGGGCTTCACCGTTTTCGGGCTCATTGTGGCCCGGGGAAAGCCGGGCCATGGCTGGACGGCCGGCGCCCTGGTCGGCGTGGCGATGGGCCTTGGGCTTTTCCTGCAACTGTGGGGCCTGGCCTTCACCACGCCCGCGCTTTGCGCCTTCTTCACCGGCCTGGCCAGCCTGTGGGTTCCGGTGCTGGTGTTCGCGGCCACGGGCGCGTCGGTCGGTCGGGCCAACCTCGTCGGCCTGGCGCTCAGCCTCGCCGGCGGCGTGCTGCTCGTGGAGGGCGGCTGGAGGCTTGGGGCCGGTGAATGGCTCACGCTGGCGGCATCGGTGATGTTCGCCGGGCAGATCGTGGTGCTCGACAGGTTCGGCCGGGGCGCCGACGCCGGCCGCCTGACGGCCGGGTTTTTCCTGGCCATCGCCATTCTGACGCTGGCGGCGTCGGCGGTGATGGCTCCCGCCGTCGGCTGGGCCGAGACCGCGGGATTCCTCGCCTCGACGCTTTCCGACCCGTGGGTCGGCCTCGACCTGGCGCTTCTGGTGGGATTGCCCACGCTGTGGGGCTTCTGGTGGATGAACCTTTGCCAGCCGCGCCTCGACGCCACGCGCGCCGGACTGATTTACCTGCTGGAACCGGTGTTCTCGACCTTGTTCTCCTGCCTGATCGGCCACGACACGCTGACGGCGCCCCTTGTCTTTGGCGGCGCGCTCGTGCTGCTGGGAAACGCGGTGGCGGAACTGGGGGCCAGAAGCCGGGGAGGCAACGAACCCCCGGCGGATTCAGGGATCACGGATTGACGGGCGCCCCAATCCTCGTGGCAAGGGGCGCAATCGCCTTGGCGACGGTCTACTCCGCCTTGGGCGGGGACACGAACCCCCGCGCGATCGCCTCGCATTGGGGCACGGTCATTTCGCCCGCCTGAACCCAGACCCTGTAGCGAAGCCTGAGCGGCTTTTCAGGAGTGAGGTCGTACTCGAAATAATCCCCGAAGCGGCCATACTCCCGCTCGCTGCCACGGGTCTCCCCCGGGTTGGAGGGGTGGTTGACGCGCAAGACGGTGTGGCGCTTGTCCCCGACCACGAAGCTCATGGCGTTCCATGGCAGGTTCACGGCCTTGGGGTCGCGGCCCTTGGCGTCCCAGTTGCGGGTCTCGCCGTTCTTGCCCTTGCCGTCGGGCCGGAGGTAGTAGGTTTGGGCCTTGCCGTTCTTGGCCACCTCCTGGTGGGCGCGGAAGTGGAAGCCGGCGTGCTGGGGGTCGCCGTCAAGGCGCACGGCGCCGGCCTTGGAAACCAGCACGGTGCTCCAGTCGAGGAGCGTGCCGCCAGGGGCGTTGTAGGCCGTCACCTCCCGTGTTTCCTCGGCGAACGCCTTGCCGTCGCCTCCATGCCACGAGATGAGGGCGCGGTGGGTTCCGGCAACCTGTCCGGCCTCGGTGGACAGCATTTTCTCATGCTCGGAGTAGACATTGGCCGTTCCGTGCCAGATGTCGGCGGTTTTTTTCTTGCCGTCGGCGCCTTCGTAGCTGATCCGGTTGAACCCGAAGAACAATCCCCTGTGGTGGGGAAACTGCCCGTCCTTGGCCGACTTCGCCGAGCTGTTGGTGAGCATCACCTTGCCTTCGGAGGG
>JAGWVO010000045.1 GCA_018970845.1 Planctomycetota bacterium | reverse complement strand
GAATGCAACCAGCGCATGCCAGGGCAGCGACAACGAGACCACGATGAGCCACCAGGCGGCCCAAGCCCGCCAACCAGGCCCATCCATCGCGGACAAGCGGCGATGCGCGGCCCAGGGCGCCAATACAAGGATCAGGCAAATGGGGCCCTTGGTCATGATTCCCAGGGCCGCCCCGATGGCCGACAACAGCCACCAACCCGTTTTCGCCGGTCCGTCGCGAAGCGCCAGGTACAAGGCTCCCTGCGCCAAAAGAACCCAAAGGGTGAGCGGTCCGTCCATGAGCAGCAACCGGCCCATCGAGGACAGGCCGGGAGAAGCGGCGAGCACGAGCGCCGCCCGGAAGGCGACGGCGGCGCCAACGGTTCTCGAGCCGAAGCCAAGGGTGAGCAGGCAAACGCCAAGCATTGATGCCGCCGGCGCCAGCCTCGCCATGGGGACGGAATCGCCCAGCGTGGAATAAACACCCGCGACCATCCAGTACAAAAGGGGGGGCTTGTCGAAGTAATGCTCGCCGTCCAGGCGCGGCACGGTCAAGTCGCCCGAACGCAGCATCTCCTTGGGAATGAGGGCATAGCGGGTCTCATCCGGCTCGAACAGGGGCATGGACAGGCCGGGAGCCATGGCGGCCGTTGCCAGCAGGATCACGCACAGCCATTGCCAAGCGGCCGGTGTTTCATCGGGCGAGGATGGCGCCGGAAACAGGATGCGCCGATACAGGACACGGCACCACTGCAGGAACCTTCCCGTTTCAGCGCCATCCATTCCAATCGGCCCCATGAACATGAGCTGTATGCTGCCATGGCTGGCGTAGGCGAATCAACCGGGACGATCGGAAAGGGGCATCAGTTGGCGGCAACGGCCGGGTTTTTCATGGCAATGGCATGGGGGGCCATGGTTCGCTTGAGTGATTGCCAACCCAAGTCGGCCACCTGCGAGGGTGAGATCTGCCATAACTTGGGATTGGGAGCCTCGAGGCTGACGGGGCCTTGGTATCCGTGGCTTGCCACATGCGCCAATATCGTTCCAAGGGCGAGTTCGCCCTCGCCGGGAAGGATGCGGTCGGAATCGGTGGCTAGTTCCCGGGCGGTGCCGCTGAGGTCGCTCAACTGAACGAGGAAAAGACGGGAGGTGTCAAGGCACGCCAGGTCTTCCTGCTTGCTTGGACCCAGGGCGAAATGCCAGGCATCGAGGGCGATTCCAAGGTTGGGCCTGTCCACGGCGCTGACGAGGGCGATCGCCGTTTGCAGGTTGTTCACCCAGGGGCAGCTTGCCCGGAATTCGATCGCGACTTGGATTCCGTGTCCGGCCGCCCACTCCGCTGCCTGCGCCAGATGGTCGACGGATCCGCTGGCCAAATCCGCCGCCGACCCCGTGAGTTCAGGAAGGATCGTGACCAACGGGCATCCCAGCGCCTGGCAAAGGTCGAGGCGGCGCAGGAATTGGTCGCGGTGAGTCTTGCGAGTTTCGGCGACCGGCGACAGCAACCCTCCCTGATAGGAAGCGGCCAAGGGCGCGATGCCGCGGTCGGCAAGGACCTTGCGGGCCGTTTCCGCCGATTGCGTTTCCACGAACTGTTCGACCTTGGTGAGCCATAACTCCACGGCGTTCACGCCGGCGTCGGAAAGAGCCTGCACATCCTCGGCGAAGCCCTGGGGGCGCAGCGTGACTTGCGCGAACACGGGAATCATGGCGCACCGACCGTTTCGGGCAACGGTTCAACCTGGACCAGATTGTCAAAGAATGTCGCACCGGCGCCAAGGTCGGTGAGTTTCGTGCTGGTGGTGGAATTGGCGTTGGCGCCATCAGCCGTGTCGGCGGCCCACCAAATTCCCGGGGCGACCACAACCCCGACGCGTGACTTCGCCGCGACCTCCGCGCGAGCCTGAAAGGCGCCCCTGCCATTGAAGACGCGCACCATGGAACCGTTCACGACCCCACGGGGCGAAGCGTCATCGGGGTGGATCAGGAGGCGGGGTTCGCCGGCGTTCGCCTTGAGTGACGGAATGTTGGCAAAGCTCGAGTTCAGGAACGAAGGTTCGGGCGGACTGAGCAATTGCAGCGGATACCGCGAGGCGAGGTCGGGTCGCTCGCGGGGATCCTCATGGGGCGGCACATGCCTGGGTTGTTGCCCGGGATTCCCCCAGAGGTTGCATTTGCCGTCGGGAGTGCCAAAGCCTCCGTGGGAGAACGGCGCGTACGGGGAGGGCAGGTTCAGGCGTATCGCACCATGGGCCACAAGCAGGTCCCGGCTGATTCCATTCAAGGCTCCCGGCGGCGGGAACGGGGTGCCGCGCGAGGATTCCGAAAGCACCTCGTCGATCAGTTCCTCGTCGGTGGCGGAGAAAAGCTCCGTGGGAAGCCCGAGGGCGCGGCCCAGCCTTCGAAAGATTTCCGTGTTGGGGAGCGATTGCCCCAGGGGTGGAATCGCCGGCTCATTCACCTGGATATGCAGGTGACCGTAGCTGGTGTGGATGTCCCAGTGCTCCAGTTGAGTGGTTGCCGGAAGAACGATGTCGGCATGGCGCGCCGTGTCGGTGAGGAAGTGCTCGAGGACCACGGTGAACAGGTCGTTGCGGCGCAGACCCGCCGTCACCCGGCCCTGATCCGGACAAACCGCCGCCGGATTGGCGTTGTAAACAACCAGAACCTTGACGGGCGGGCCGGGTTCGCGCCCCTCAAGCGCCTCGGCCAACCGCGTCATGTTGATGGTCCGCGTGCCGGGAGGGATCAGGTCCATCCTCTGGAATTCAAAGTCGGACCGGGTGGGGTAGGACTGGCTTGTGGAAAGCAGGGCGCCCGCGCCGGGATGGCGCCAGTCGCCGGTGAGGGCGGGAAGGCAGGTGATGACACGAACCGCCATTCCCCCTCCGCCGTGGCGCTGCAGTCCGTAATTCAGCCGTATCAGCGACGGACGCGTTGTTCCGTACAGGCGCGCCAGTTCCTCGATGGCGGACTCGTGGAGCCCGCACACCTCGGCGACGGTACGCGGCGCGTATTCCGCCAGGGCGCGCGCCGAGAATTCCCGCAGGCCGCTCGCGTGGGCCGCGAGGTAATCGTGGTCGACAAGGTTGTCGCGCAGGAGAACATTGGCGATCGACATGGCCAGCGCGGCATCGGTGCCCGGACGGATGGCCAGCCATTGGTCCGACCGTTCGGCGGTGCGGCTTTCAAAGGGATCGATCGTGATGATCCTGGCGCCACGGCGACGCGCCTCGACCATGCGAACCCAGAGGTGGCTGTTGGTGACGGCGGTGTTGGAACCCCAGTTGATGAAAAGGCGGTTGCCACCGATGGCCTCGGTGTCAACCACGGCGCGGGTGCCCAGCGTGATGCCGCATCCCGCGGCACCGGCGGTCGCGCAGATGGTGCGGTCGAGCAGCGAGGCCCCAATGGCATGGAACAAACGCCGATCCAGGCTTGATCCCTGCAGTTTGCCCATGGTGCCCGCGTAACTGTAGGGCAGGATCGATTGGGGGCCTTCGGCGCCATGGCGGGCGGCGTTGATGGCGGCGGCGACCCGTTCAATCGCCTCCTCCCACCCGATGGGCTTGAATGTTCCCGAACCCTTGGGGCCGTCCCGCAAGAGCGGGGTTTTCAGCCGTCCGGCATGATAGGTGCGCTCAAGATAGCGGCTGACCTTCGTGCAGAGGAATCCACGGGTGAAGGGGTGGTCCGGATCGCCGCGCAGGTGAGTGGCGACACCTCCCTTGACGGTGACGAGCATGCCGCAAGTGTCCGGGCAATCATGCGGGCAAACGCACCGGACCGTGCGCGTGTCCGTGACGGGCAAGGGAGTCATGCCATCACAGCAACAAAAGCATCCGAAAACCGCAAGGGCGTCCCAAACATGGGCGAGCATCCATCTTTGGAAGTGGCTTTCCGCAACAAAGCGGTCCGATTTCCTGAATGCCGATGGGGGAGAGGCGAATAACTTCCGTGGCGAATGCCACAAGGAGGTGTCTCATGGCCAGAAAGAGGAAAACCCTCACGGCTTACGGATTCAGCGTTCAGGCCGGCGAGGGAACCACGATAGAAATCCTTCAGCAGAACCAGGGGCAACAACTTCACAAAATTGTCATTTCCAAGGACCAGATCGGCAGCCTGACGGAAATGCTCGAATCGGTGAAGGAGGAGATTGAAAACCCGCCCGATGAGGATGAGGACGATTGAGACCGGGGCTAGCGCTGGTAGATCGGCACGAATTGCGCCGGCACCGCCAGCGCGATCACCGCGATCGATGTCTGGTAAACGGGGCCGGCGGTGGCGCCGTCAAGGTCGCGGTTGCTCCATGAACCGTCGGCTGATTGCTTGGGCATCAGCGTCGCCTTGAGCCGGGCATACCATTCGTCCCATTCCTTGCCGCCCACCTGGTGCATCGCATGGCTGGCATAGTAATGGCCGTAGTAAAAGTGGTTCTTGCTGTCGAATTTCTTCTTGAGATAGTCGATGGCCTTGGGAACTTCGGCGGCATCGTGCTTGCCCGTGAGGTGAAGGACGCACACACCCGCGGCGGTGCGGGCGAACTCGGGTTCCCGGGAACCCGGTTGGTACTGGTAGCCCCCTGATTTCTCGTCCCGGCACTTGTTGATGTACTCGATCGCCTGGTCAAGCGTGCGGTCGGGGACATGCAACCCGGCATTGCGGGCGGCGCGCAGGGCCATCACCTGCATCACCGTCACCGAAATGTCGGCATCGCTTGGTGCAGGGGCGTACCGCCACCCGCCGGCGGGATTCTGGCAGCGAACGATGAGATCGACGGCCCGCTTGAGGACGGGCCTGATGCCCTGATCCGCCGTTGTGCCCCACAACTGGGCGAGCGCCAGCGTGGCCATGCCATGGCAGTACATGTCCCGGCCACCGCCGCCACGGGCCCCCACCAGCAAGCCGTCGCTTTCCCTTGACGAGGCCACGAGGAAGCGCGAGGCTCGCGAGACCACCTCGCCGAATTTTCCTTGACCGGGCAGATGCCCCTGGCTCAGGTAGGCCAGGACGGCAAAAGAGGTGATCGCCGTGTTATGGGCGTAGCCGCCATCGCTCCAGGAACCGTCGGTGTTCTGCTTGGAGGCAAGCCAGCCGAGGGCCTTTTCCAGGGCCTGCCGGGTCGGCTCATCGAGCTTGGCGGCAGGCGCCGGGGGGGCTTGGAGGAAAAGCAGCGGAAGCAGCGCGATCACGGAGTCGCCCGTCCGGGTGCCGAGCGCGCCAGTTCACGGTAGTAGCGCTGGATCATCACGGCGTGGGCGGGAGGCAAGCCTTCCGACCATGCCTGGATCAGGGCTTCGCGTTCACGGGCGGGCAGGCGAAGGAATCGGCCGATTTCCTCGGCATTGGGATTGAGAGTTCCCTTGGGCAATTCCTGACCGGGAGGCGTGGGCATCGGGCTGCTTTCCGATGGGCCCTTGGGGGGCTGCTTGGCGCTCATCGGCTGCTGGCCGGGCATTGGCTTCTCTCCGGGCATCGGCTGTTCGCCCGGCATGGGTTGCTCACCCGGGTTGCCTTGCTCCTTGGCCAGCATCGGCTCGGCTGGCGACTCCGCGGGGCCGGCTTCCTTGGCCACGGCTTCAAGCTGGTCGGCCGCCTTCTGGAGTTGCTCGGCAGCCTGCTTTTCCAGTTGCGCGGCTTCCATCGGCAGGCCTTGCAGGGCGGCCGCCTCGGCGCGTTCGAGCAGCTTTTCAGCCTTTTGCACCTCGGCCTTCATGAATCCTGGAAGCACGCCGGCGGCTTGCTTCGCGGCCTCAAGGGCCTGTGCGTTTTCCTCGCGTCCCTTGGCCAAGGCCTGGTTGGCCTCCAAGAGCTTTTCCTGTTCCTTGGCCATGGCAGCGGCTTCGCCGTCGCCGGCCTTGGCCATGTCGGCCAAGGCTTCGAGAGCCTTTTCCTGGGCCTTGGCGGCTTCGGCATTCTCGCCACGGGCGAGAGCCTTGGCTGCTTCCTCGGCGGCCTTGGCCGCCTCGGGATTGGTGCCCTTGAGCACCTCGGCAAGAGCTTCCTGACGGGCCGGCAGGGCCTCCGAGCCTTGCTCGGGCTTGCCGGCCTTTTCGGCGGCATCGGCCAGGTCGGCCTGGGCTTCCTTGGCGGCCTTGGCCGCTTGCTCAAGCCGGTTGGCGGCCTCGGCAAGGGCGGGCTGGGCCTTTTCATCCTTGGCGCGGCGCGCCAATTCCTTCATTTCCCGCTCCTGCTTTTCATCATTGCGGCGGGCGACCTCTTCCGCGAGGGCCTTGGCGGCTTCGCGGGCGTCCTTGGCGGCTTCCTGTATGTCTTGCTTGGCCAAGTCCTTCTGGGTCTCCTGAATCTGCTTCATGGCCTCGGCGGCCGCCTTGGCGGCCTCGGGATCGCCTTGGGCCGCGGCCTTGGCCAACTCGTTTTGAACCTGGGCTTCGGCCCGCGAAAGCTCGCCCTGGGGGTCCTTGCGGCCCTCCTCGGCGGCCTTTTCAATTTGCTTGGCGACCTCGTCCTGCATCTTGGCGGCCCGCTCAAGAGCCTGCGTGGCCATGTCGGCCTTGTCCGCCTTCGCGGCTTCCTGACGGGCCTTGTCGAGTTCCTTGCGAGCCTCGGCGACGGCTTTCTCAAGGGATTGACGGGCCTTTTCCTCCTTGGGAAGCGCCGCCTTGGCGGCGTCGGACTGCTTGGCGGTGTCCTTGTTCAGTTCGTTGGCGGCCTTCTGCAAGTCCTTGGCGGCCTCGGCGAGGGCCTTGTCCGCCCCGGATTCGGGGTTGGTTCCGGCCTCATCCATCGCTTGCTTCGCGAGGGATTCCTCCTTGTTGGCCAAGGCCTGGTTGGTTTCGGGGGCTGACTTGTCGTTGACCGCGCGGGTGGCCGCCTCGACCTCCTTTTGCTTCTGGGCCAGCTTTTCCGCGGTCTTCAGCTTTTCCTCGGCCCTCTTCACGGGAGCCTGGTTCAGGTTGTTGGCCTTTTCCTCGGCCTTGGCCAAGGCCTTCTCAGCCTTCTTGAGCGCCTCCTCGGCGCGAGCCAAGGGAGCCTCGGCCTGGGCGGCATCCGGCTGGATGGCCTTGGCGGCCGCCTCGTTCAACTCATTGGCTGCCTGCTTGAGGGCCTGCTCAGCTTCCGGATTGGCCTTGTCGGCGAGTTGCTCGAGGTTCTTCACCTCCGCCGCCAATTCCGCCGTTTCCTTGGCGATTTCAGCTTTCTTGGCCTCGTCGACCGGTTTCTTGAGCTCCTGGCGTTCTTCCTTGGTTTTCTCGAGGGCTTCCTCAACACGAGCCTTCAGTTCCGCGGTGCGGTCGGCCGGGGGTTGGTCGCCGCGCCAGGCGCGGACGATGTCGGCCATGAGCTTGCGAACCTGGGTCGACTGGTCGAGGACGGGGCGAAGCCTTCCCTCGCGTTCCCCCGGATTGCCAACGGCGCCGAAGCGCTCGGGCAACTGGGCCATCGTGCCCGTCAAATTGCGATTTTTGGCCTCATTCAGTCCTTTGCGTAGCCTTTCTTTCCGGTCGGGGTCGAGCCTTGATTCCAGGTCGGAGGCCATGTTGAGGAGCATGGCGACATCGACATTCAGGTCGCGTTGCTGGTCGATGCGGCCGCTGATCCGGGCCACGGTGTCCTTGAGGCTGGCCTTGGCGGATTCGGCACGGGCCGCCTCACCGGCGATGGCGGCCTGGATGCGGCCCTGCTCACGGGAGGACTTCTCCAACCTGTCGGCGGCCATTTCCAGCGACCGGATGGCGTCGTAGCGGGTTGAAATTTCCCTCAGCTTGCGAACCACCTCAAGGTGGCGGGAGTAAGCCTTGTCGGTTTGGTCGGCCGTCTCGGCCGACACCTTGGCGGCCTTTTCAAGGTGGTCGAGCACGGCGCGCATCTCGCTGGCGCTCAGCTTCGAAAGCGCCCCGGCGGCGTCACGCATCAGGGCGTGGTCCTCGCTTGATCCCAGCTTGTAGTAGCGAAGGATGCCGGCCATCACCTCGAGCCGGCGTGTCACCTGGTCGGTTTCGTTGCGGACCGACGCCTGGGCCCTGGCCCGGGATTCGGGGGATTCCTGCGCCAGCAACTGGCCAAGGGGAAGTGACATCAGCAGGGAAGCCGTCATCCACCGTCGCATGGCCGTCATCCTCCGATAAAAAGTTTCACAAATACTATGACCCGATTTTCGTCGCCGGTCTATCCGGAAAAACTCCCAATTGGTCAAGTCGCAGTTGGCGGAGCTTTTCCTGCTCCCTTTCCCGCCGCCTCAACCAGGCCAGCAATTCATCGATTCCCACCACTTCCTTCACCCGGGTTTCCGACTCTCCGGCAAGAGGCGTGGGCCGCAAATCATGCACCACCACCTTGTATTCGATGCGATCGGCGATTCTTAGTTCCTTCAATTCGCCGATCTGGAAGTCGAATCGGCCCCAGGCCTCGCCGCGCCCGGGGATTTTTTCAGGATCGGAAGACGGCGGGGTGAAAAACTCGAAATTCCTTCCCTTTTGCTTGCCAAACTGGCCGGTTTTCCTGTCGAAAAGGCCCCAATCGGGCTGTGATTTCGTCTCAGGTATCTTGTACACGCGCCAATCGGTCTTGTTGAGTACCCGGTAATGAAACTCGGCCTTGCCGAGTCCTGCAACGCTGGAGGCGCGGTAAGCCACTCGGAACTGCGTTCCGATCACCACGGGCAAGCCATCAAGATCCTCGCCATCCTCCTGCGTGCCCACTTCTGGAATATGTTCGGCAAGCCAGGAAACCTGCGGTGGATCTTCCGGTGCGGGGCGACAGCGGCGCATCAAGGGAGGATTCGCCGTGAGCCCTTGCTGGGAAACGGCTTGAATCTCATACCGGCTGTCGCCGGCAAAGAGAGGGAATCGAATTGTTCCCGATGATCCGTCAACCGTGCCGGGCAGCGCGCGCGGGGTTCCCGCGGCGCCTTGGGGGATCACCGTGACTTGGCAGCTGGATAGCGGCGTGCCTCCGTCGAAGGAAACCTCGATGTCGCTTCCTGGCAAAGCCTCGGCTTCTCCGTCAACCAGTTCCGTGAAATACCGTGAGCCTGAAGGGGTGGTGCCCCTCCAGGCCGGAAGAATGGCTTTCGCGGACACAAGAACCGGCACGGGCCTCGCTTGCCTGTGGAACGGAATCGGGCCGGCGCGACCGTCTCCCGCCCATGCGGTGACCGTGCCTTCTCCCGCAACGGGGGGAAGAACGGCCGTCATTTGGCCCTCGGCAATTTCCATTTGGATATCGAGGGTTTGGCCGTCGTTGCCTAACCAGCGCAGCAGTCCTTCGCCCGGGGACCGTCCGCCGTAGGCGAGAACCAGTTCGACAGGTTCACCCTGGGGAGCGTGGAACTCGTCCGGCCTTTGGATGTTGGTCCACCGGGGGATCGGTTCTGGGGAAAGCCATGCCAGCCTGCCGGCGAGGACGGAGGCCGTCTTGGGACACACGAACCAGAACAGCCCCAAGGCCAGGACAATGGGTGTGAGTGCAAGAAACGACGCCTTGAGCGGCTTGCGGTCAACGACATCGCCCCAGGCCTGGCCCTCGGTGATTCGCGCGGCCTCCTGCACGACCCGGTCGGCGAAAGGGGTTCCGCATTCCACCTGCGCCGAGGTCACAAGCCGGAAGTCGAGGGCTGGCCAGCGCCTTTCGACCAGGGTGGCGACATCGACAGGATCGGGTGTCCGCATCGAGGGATAGACCAACCGCAGGAACAGGGCCGCCAAGGCGGCGTATGC
The DNA here is from genome assembly GCA_018970845.1 of Planctomycetota bacterium. GTDB lineage: Bacteria > Planctomycetota > Planctomycetia > Gemmatales > Gemmataceae > REEB421. The sequence continues at coordinate 5,406 of JAGWVO010000045.1, read as the reverse complement.
CGCGGTCGTGAGCAAGAGCCTCACCGGCACCGGCACCTCACGCGCCAGGTCCCACGCCCAATCAATGCCGGCCAAAAGCGCCAAGGCCGGCAGCCAGAAGGCCAGCAGGCGGGCGGTTCCCGTGGCCAAGGCGAGGGCGCGCAGCGTTGACCCGACGGCCGCAAGCCTGCCCAGCAGCATGGAGCGGTCTTGGGGCGCGGACATCGGCAGGTCCCTAGCTGAGGTTTTGGCGCCTGCGGATGGTCCATTCCGCACAAAGCGCCGTGATGAAGATGAAATAAGCGAGCGGATTGAGGGAGGGGATCGAGGCGGGGGCGACCCAGTCGGCCTTGGATGCCTTGACAAGCTTGCCGATGTTGCGGGCCTCGGTTTCCCTGAGGAATTCCCCGCCGGTGCGGGTCGCCATCTCCCTGGCTGTGGCGGCCGCCAAGCCGCCCTTGGGTTCGATGTCATCCCTTGGGAAGACCCTCCAGGCCAAGGCGGGGCCGTCCCTGTCGGTGAGGACCAACTGGTAGCGGCCTGGCTTGTCGGCAATGCGAGTCATGGCGAATTCGCCGGGCTGCCCGGGGATCGCCCTCAGGGCCACAGGCATTTCCACCTGGTCCCGGGGAGTGTCGGCGGGCGCGTCGAGCCACATGAAACGCGCCGGCACCGAGGCGGCTTCGAGCGGTTTGGCCGCGTTGTCGAGGATCCTGGCCCTGATGGAAATCGATTGGCCGGGAGCGGGGTCGGGCTTGTCAATGGCGAGCCTGACGGGGCGGGGGCCGCCGGCCCGCGACGCGACGGCCCATTGGACCCATTGGTTCCAAAAACGGCCGAAGACGGCATCACCGGTGTTGAGGCGCCAGCGCCAGGTTTCGTCATCGCCCAGCCAGGCGACCTGTCCGCGGCCAAAGGCCTGGGTGGCCATCACCGTGGAGGCGTCTCCCGGCTTGCCGGGGGCGGCCAGCAGCGCGCGGGCGCCGGGCTTGAGCCTTTTGACCCCGGCGCGCCAGTGCCAGGCGGGAAGTTCCTTCCAGGCCTTGGAAGCCGAGGCCTTGTCGTCCTCGAGCATGAGCGCCTCATGGTTCTCCCCCCACGAGGTTTGCTCGGGCTTGTAGCCTTCGGGAGGGACATCGGTGGCGGCTTGCATGAGTTCGACGGGCAGGAGATCGGCGAGCGGCGTGCCGGTCCATGCCAACGACCTCTGGGCGGGGCTTGCCTGGATGATGAGGCCGCCGCCCTCCTCGACAAAATCGCGGAGCATTTCCATCGACTTTTCGCCGAGCTTGTCCTTCTCGGCATCGCCAAGGAAAACGGCGTCGAATGCGAAAAGATCCTGCCGGCGAGTGGGAAATCCCGGCAGGAACGGAGGACGAGCGGTCAACTCCTGGTCGCCGTCCAACAGGGCGATGGAGGCCTCGACCGCCGCCGTCCTGCGCCCCTGCTGCTGGAGGCCCTCGCCCGTTTCCCGCGATAGGTGCATCAGCAGGAAGCGGACATCCCACCTTGGCGCCTGGTCAACGATGAGGACGCGCCATGGCCTGTCGAGGATGGTGAGCCTTCTTTCGAGCCGATCTCCCGGATCCGCCTCGGTGTCGATGACCCGGACGCGCGCCTCGAGCCTGGATCCCTCCGGCCGGGCCAGCCGCGCGGGAGGGAGGAAGACGAGGCCGTGCTGCAATTCACCATCTTTTTCCAATGAGATTTCGTCGCGAGCCACCTCCTCGCCCTCAAGCAGGAGGCGAACCTCGGCGCGCGGCTTGCGGGCGGGATCAATTCCCGAAACCCTAAGGCGGGCCAAGGCGCGCGCCCGCTCGCCCGCCTGGGCGACCAGGGGCGCTTGCAGGTCCCGCAGTTCCAGGCGCGCCGGTTGTTCAAGGCCCGCTCCCACGACAAAGACGGATGTTCCAGCCTGCCGGGCGCGCTCCAGGGCCGCGTCAAGCCGCGCGGGCGGTCCGCCGGCGCGGGCGTCGGTCCACAGGACGATGGTTCCAGGCGGGGGAGTCGCGTCGATGGCGCGGTCGATCGCGCCCGCCAGATCGCTGCCCTCGCGGCCGGCGGTCCACCGCTCCATCGCGGCCCGGGCGTCGGGAAAGCGCTCAAGGTCGGGCCCGGCGAGGTACCACCTGCTGCCGCCCTTTTCATCAAGGTCCTTCGAGATTTCCTCGAGGTTCTTTCCCAGCAGGGCCTTTCCCAACTCCACCCGGCTGCATTTGTCGGACACGCCGGCATCGCGCGCCACCTGGCGGGACGCGTCGTCGGAGCGAAGGTCCGCCTGCTTCATGCTCTGGCTGTCGTCAAGGATGATCGCGGTGGGGCGATCCTGCTTTCCCGACATGGTGCCGGAGCATGAAACCGGATGGAACAACCAGGTGCAGAGAATGGCAATGGCCAGGATGCGGAGTGAGGCCAAGCCCGCCCGCAGGGCGCCCCGGGCCGCCGAAAGCTCGGAGCGGTAGGCCCAGATGGCCCCGCCGGCGCAAGCGGCCAACACCACCGTCGACAGCACGATGCCCGTTGAGTCGGGCAGCATTCTGAAGCTGGAGACGGCGGCGTCCGCGGGAGCCTCAAGTCCGAGCCACCATCCCGAAAGTGATGCCGTGGGGAGATGCGTCATGCCGGCCTCCCCGTCCACCATGCCAGCAGGCTCTCGGAAACAAGAACCAGGAGCAGGGCAGTCAATACCCATCCAAGGGCCTCCGGCCCGCCGGCGCGCATGGGCGAGGCCGACTCGTCGAGGATTCCCGCCTTGCCGGTGATGTCCTCCGCCCTTGCCGCGGCGAGGGGAGTCCAGCCGGTGCCCTCTTGCGGATCGGTGTTCAGCACGAAGTCTTGGCTGATTTCAGGTTCCCCCTGCTTTTTCGACAGCTTCCAAAACCCCGCGATTCGAGGATCTGACTCGGGGGCCACAAGTCCCGTCCCGGCCTCCTTGGCGGCAATCACGGTTCCCTGGGGGCCAGAGAATCCGTGGTCGGCGACCTCGCCTTCAGCCTTGGCGATCCACGGGGGGCGCCTGGTCCACTCGGGCCGGCCCAAGGACTCCGCGACAATCGTCTGCGCCAGCGGAACAAACAAGGGATGAAGAACGAGTTCGCCTTCTTCCGGCGAGCTGCCAAGTCCCATCACCGCCACCGCGCCGTCTCCCAGTGGAGATATCGAAATGGCGCCCGCTCCCCCGGCGAGGCGGGCAAGAACCCTTCCACCCGGCAATGACTCTGCAAGGCTCGGCTTGATGATCGCCAGCCGGCCAAGCGCGTCGAGGGGTGGCGATGCGAACGGTGCCAATGAATTGCCTGCGAGGCTGGCCAGGTCAACCGCGCCGGTTTCCGGCCCGGCGGACATCAGGGGCGCGAGCCAGGTCGAGGGCTTGGACTGTCCCGAGGACCTTGGGACGGCGATGATCGTTCCCCCGGCCCTGACCCAAGGCTCCAGCCTGTTGACCAGCGCTTCCCATGCGGAGCCACCGCCGTCGGTGGGCAGGCCCGAAAGGACAATCATGTCGGCCTTGTCAAGTTCGGCGCGGTTGGCAGCCTCGGGGGTGAGAAGCGTCGTGGCGACATTCGCCGCGCCCGGGATGGGGTTGATGGCATCCACGGCCTGCTTCCAGTAAATGCCGAGGTTCACAGCCGGGTCGCGCGGGGAGGCCGAGCCCACGACGATCGTGTTGAGCCTTGGCCGGATGCGGGTGGCGCGGAAGAAGGCGTCGTCCCGTTCCAGCCTGTCGGAGGAGGCGGCCACGCGGGCGACCACGCGCTTCCATGGGGTTTCCGGAGCAGGCAATCCGGTTTCGGCCACCCTTTCCTCACCGGGCCCGAGGTTGCCCAGGGGCACGGCCTCCACCTCCTCCAATGATCCGTCCTCAAGGGCGTAGCCGATCCTGACGACGACATCGGTGGCCCGCTCGGTCCCGCCGTTGCGGACCCTGACTAGCCAAAGCTGCCTGGGACCCGAGACGACGAATCCGGCCGCCGGCGAGGCGTCAACAACCTGAAGGTTGGATCCTCCCGGTTCACCGACCCTGCGGACGCGAATCGAGGTGCCGGAGGGCAGCCTTTCCAGTTCCTGCCGGATCCTGCCGGCGCCACGCTCCCAACCCGATGGTTGCATGTCGGAAACGACCAGCATCGCCTTGGCCGGAAGCGAGGAACCCTTGAGGTGATCCACGGCCTCGGAGATTCCCGTCGCGATGTCGCCCGGGCGGTCGGTCGCCGGGATCGATTCGAGGTCGGCGGCGGCCCGCGCCGGGGGTTTGCTGGCATCGGCCGGGTTGTCGATGCCGTCGCTCGTCGCGATGATCCGCGCGCGCGAACCGGCGGGAAGCGATTCGATGAAGGCCCGGGCTTCGCGGCGGGCGAGTTCCATGCGTGTCGCGCCGCGCTCGCGGGCCGCCATGCTGGCGGATGTGTCCACCACGATCACGGCCTCGGTGGCTGACCATGACGGAAGCCACGCGGCGGTCGGCCTCGCGAGGGCCAACGCTGCCAGCAGGCAAGCCATGACCCTGGCGATCAGGAGCAGGAGGTTCCTGAATTTCACCCTCCTGCTGGTGTCCTTGAGGCTCTTGCGGAGAAACTCCATGGCGGCCCAGTGGCGGGCCTTGGGGTGTCCGCGGTGAAGGAGGTGAAGGGCGATGGGCACGCCCGCCGCCAAACCTCCCGCCAGCATCCATGGAGCCAGGAATGTCATCCGCGCCTCCTTGAGGCTTGCCTTCTCCGCGCCAGGAAGGCGGGGAAGGCATCGCCGGGGGGAAGGTCGGCGCGGTCCAGGAATTGGTCGACCCGGAGCCCCGAACAGCCGTGGGCGAACTCGGCGAGCCAGGCCTTCACCTCGCGGCGGTATCGGTCGCGAATGACGGCGGGTTGCGCCACGAGCCTTTCGGCCGACTCGAGGTCGTCGAAGCGGACGAGGTCATCGCCGGGCAAATCAAGCTCATCGCCATGGAGAACATGGGCCACGACGATGTCATGGCCCCTCACCTTGAGCCTGCGGAAGCCTTCCATCAGTTCGGGCAACGGTTCCAGAAGGTCGCTTATGACGATCACCATGCCGCGGCGGGCCGAGCGGGAGGCGAGGTCGTTGAGTGCGGTGGCGACAACGGGACGGCGGGTTTCCTCGTCCTGAAGCGGGGAAGGCCGGGCCGCGGCGAGGTTCTCAAGCATCCGTTCAAGCCGGTCGCGGCGGGAACTGGGCGCCGGGGCCTCCCTCGTGGTCCCCAGGGTGAGGGGAACGACGGTCGGCGCGTCGGCCTGCAGGGCGAGTACGGTCGCGGCGACACCCGCCAGCAGCAACGCCCTGTCGAACTTGGTGGCCCCCTGCGCTCCGAAGCCCATCGAGGCCGAGGCATCGACAAGCAGGTAGGCGATGAAGTTGGTTTCCTGCTGGTATTCCTTGACCGTGTACCGCTCGGTGCGGGCATAGGCGCGC
>JAGWVO010000528.1 GCA_018970845.1 Planctomycetota bacterium | reverse complement strand
CGAGGGAACTCGTCAAGGCCATCCGTGATGCCGTCGACTTGCCGCTGCATTTCCATACCCACGATTGCCCGGGTGGACAGATGGCAAGCCTGATGCTCGCGGCGGATGCCGGCGTTGATGTGGTTGACACGGCCATGGCGCCAATGGCGGGGATGACTAGCCAGGTTTCGTTGCATGCCCTGGTCGAGGCGATGCGAGGGCATCCAAGGGATCCGGGAATCAATCGCCGCCATCTGCAGGAAACCGCGGACTATTGGGAAAAAACGCGGGCCATGTACCGGGTGTTTGAAACAGGCCAACTCGCCCCCGGATCCGATGTCTACGAAAACGAGATGCCAGGAGGGCAGTACACGAACTTGTTTCACCAAGCCGCGGCGTTGGGTTTGTCCAGCAGGTGGCGCGAGGCGTGCCAGATGTATGCCGCGGTGAACACGATGTTTGGCGACATCGTCAAGGTGACCCCGACATCCAAGGTTGTGGGTGACATGGCCCTGTTCATGGTTGGAAACAACCTCTCGCCGGGAGATGTGCTTTCCAACAAGCGGGACCTATCGTTTCCCGAATCAGTCGTTGAATTCTTCGAAGGCCGCCTCGGTGAACCCCCTGGAGGTTTTCCGCAACCGCTTCGCGAGATCATCCTCAAGGGCAGGAAACCGCTTGCCGGCCGCGCCGGAGCCTTGCTCCCCCCGATTGATTGGGATGCCGAAAAAGCGGCATGCGAAAAAGATGCGGGAACAAGTTGCTCGCACCGAGATACGCTTAGCTATGTCATGTACCCCAAAGTTTTTCCATCCTTGGCCAGGCACAAGACCGAATACTCCGACACAAGTGTTTTGCCCACCCCCGTTTTCTTCCATGGACTGAAGCCGGGCGAGGAGGCGAGCATCGATATCGAGAGGGGAAAAACGCTGATCGTTCGCTTCCTGACCGTCGGGGATCCTCAACCCGGCGGAACACGAACGGTGTTCTTTGAATTGAACGGCCAACCCAGGGAAATCGTTGTTTCAGACCTTTCGCTGGCTGGAAAGGCGGCAACCCGAATCAAGGCCTCACCAGTAAATGACAAGGAGATTGGCGCCCCCATGCCCGGCTCGATTTCCAGGATTCTTGTGGGAAAAGGCGAGACCGTAGCGCAGGGCCAAAAACTGTTCACCTTGGAGGCCATGAAGATGGAAACCACCGTTGCGAGTCCGAATTCCGGCAAAATCCTCGAGATCTTGACCCCCGCTGGAACCCAGGTTGATGGTGGAGACCTTGTCCTGAGAATGGCATGATGATAACGCTCGATATCGAATCACAGCCATTCATCTGCAATTCCCCAAGCATTGCAGGACTTGAGGCCCACAATTAGAATGCCCGAACCTTTCAAGGCTCCAGAGGTTCGGTCATGTCGACCCCCAAACTCACCATCACCAAGGGGCCCGAGGAGGGCAAGACATACGACCTGACGAAGGATTTGATGAAGTTTGGCCGGCAGGTCACTTGCGACATCGTGATACCAGTGACATCCGTCAGCCGTGAACATGCGCAAGTCGTCAAGGAAAACGACCGTCTCTTCTTGGTGGACAACGGCAGCCGAAATGGAACTTTTCTCAACAACACAAGGATTGACCCCGCAAAACCTCGCCCAGAGCTGAAGAACGGGGACAGAATCAGGATTTGTGATGTTGAGTTCCTGTTTTCGTCAGGCGCTCCCGAATCCAGCGCTGATTTGCCTGCCGACGACCACGATGAGACAGATTCCGGGGACGAACCGTCGATTGAGTCGTCGGTGGCGGCCAGCCAGATGATTTTGGAGGCGCAACCAGCGGAAAAGCTCAGGGCACTCCTGGAAATTAGCGCCAGCCTCAGCAAGACCCTCGACCTTGATCCTCTCCTACCCAAGATTGCCGAGATTCTTTTTCAAGTTTTCCGTCAAGCCGATCGGTGCTTTGTGATCTTGGCGGAGGAAGGTCCAAATCCCCGGCTAATGCCCAAGGTAGTGAAAACCAGGCGAGCGCAGGACGAGGCGAACGCGCGGTTCTCACGAACAATCGTGAAACGCTGCCTTGAGTCCAAGCAAGCTTTCACTGCGGATGACGCGAGTAGGTCGGACGCTGTCGGATTGAGCCAAAGCGTGGTTGATTTCCGAATCCGTTCCGTGATGTGCGTTCCCCTGATCGGTCCTTCAGGCAAGGCCTTGGGAGTGGTTCAGCTTGATACCCAGGACCGGGCCAAAAAATTCAACCAAGAGGATCTGAAGCTTCTGTTGTGCGTGGCGGGACAGGCGGCCATTTCGATGGAAAATGCCCGACTGCATGAGAAAACGATCAATGATGAAAGAGCGAAGGCTGCCAGAACCGCGGACATGAAATTGGCCAAGGAGGTGCAGGGAAGTTTCCTGCCGGATAAGGAAGCCGAGTTGGGACCCTATTGCTG
>JAGWVO010000527.1 GCA_018970845.1 Planctomycetota bacterium | reverse complement strand
CGGCGGCATCCATCGGGGTCATTCCGCCTTCCACAAGGCGATGGGAGTTTTCCAGGACCACGACAGCGTCATCGACGACGAATCCGACGGCCAGGGTGAGGGCAAGCAAGGAAAGGTTGTCGAGGCTGTAGGAAAGAAGCCACATGAAGGCCAGCGTGCCCGCAAGGCTTGCCGGCACGACCAGACTGGTCACGGTCGTCGAGCGAAAATCCCCAAGGAACAGGAGGGTTACCAGGACGACCAGTCCCACGGAAGCCGCCAAGGTCGCCTGGAGGTCACGGATGGATTCACCCACCGGAACCGATGCATCGGCCAAGACCTCGAGCGAGGTTTCCGCCGGCAGGGAATTCCTCAGTGACGGCAGAATCTCGCGCACGCCGCGAACAACCTCGAGCGAATTGGCGGAGGTGGAATGCCTGACGGCCACCACGATGCCCGGTTCCCCGCCGATCCAGCTCTTGGAAATGCCCGAGGCGCTTTCCTCCACAGCCTCGCCGATGTCCGAAAAGACCAGGATGCCCTCGGATGCGGAGCGCAGCGGCAGGCTGCCGATGTCCGACGCCTTCTCGAGTTGGGCCCGGTTTTCGATTTGCACCGCCCTTCCGGGGCTGTCGAGGCTGCCGGCTGGCAGGCTGGAACCACCGGACTTGAGGCGTTGCTCCACGGTCGCCGCCCCCATTCGGTGCCCGGACAGCAGGACAGGATTGAACCAGGCCCGGAAGGCCTTTTCAGCCCCACCCAGCACCGAAACCCTCGCCACTCCCGGCACGGTTCCCAACCGCGGGCCCACCACCCGCTGGGCCAGGTCGTTGAGGTCCCACAGGGGCAGGTTCCGGGAACGCAGGCCGAGCAGCAGAACCGGTTGGTCGCCGGGGTTGAAGCGGGCAAGCACGGGAGGGTTTTCAAGCGAGGTCGTGAGCGTGGAACGCGCCTCGTCGATGGCCGCCTGGACCTGGTTGGCGGCCTCGTTCATGTCGCGTCCGAGGCGAAAACGGAGAACGATGGTCGAATTTTCCTGCGCGCTGGTCGACCGCACCGACTCGAGGCCGGGGATGTTGGCGAACCTCGACTCGAGCGGATTGGTGATCGCCCTTTCCACAAAGGAGGGCGAAGCCCCCGCCGACCGGGCTGTCACCACCACGGTGGGGAACTCCACCTCGGGCACATTTCCCACGGGGAGTTCGCGGTAGCCCATGACCCCGGCGAGCGCGAGGCTGATCATGAGCAGGGAAGTGCCGATGGGCCTTCGGATGAACCACTCAGTCACGGGTTGGTCTTCCCCTTGGGTTGGAAGAGTTGGCCCAGCCAGTCCATGACTTTGTAAAGAGGCGGGGTGAGAACCAGGGTGACCACCTGTGAGACCAGCAGTCCTCCCAGGAGCACGGCCCCCACCGGCTTGAGAACCGGGTTGCCGGAATCCCAGCCCGCCAGCATGGGAACCGCCCCGGCGGCGGCCGCGAGGGTGGTCAACTGGATCGGGCGCAGCCTTTCGCGTGAGGCCTCGAGTATCGCATCGGAGGCGGTCGCGCCCTCCCTTTGCCGTTGCCTCGCGAAATCGACAAGCATGATGGCGTTTTTCTTGACCAGTCCCAGCAGCATGAGCAACCCGAAGAAACCGTAAAGGTCCATTTCCAGGTCCATGATCCATAATCCGGCGAATCCGCCGAGCATGGCCGATGGCAAGGTCGCCAGCACCGTGACGGGATGAATGAGCGATTCGTAAAGGAAACCCAGGCAGAGATACATCACCATGAACGACAGCAGGACCATCGGTCCGGCACGGCTGATGGAAGCGCCCACCTCGCGGGCCAATCCGACCAACTCCGCGCGGTCGCCTCCCTCGCTGGATTCGTCGAGCCTGTTTTTCAGGTCGGAAATCACGCTGGAGGAATCCGCTCCGGGAGCGATGTTGAACGAAATCGAAGCCGAGGGAAGCCTGTTGTACCTGTTGGCCTGGCGGGAAAGCATGCCTTCGGAGAGGGAGGAGAAACCGGTGAGCGGGGCGCCCTTGTCCATTCCCGCGGCAGTTCCCCGGTCGACTCGGACCAGTTGCAAAGTCTCGACATGGTTCAAATCGGCCTCCCTGAAGCCCGCCCTGATGAAGCGCGTCGAGTCATCCGCCCACAGGTTGCCGGCGATCACCGGTCCGAACGCCGAGTTGGCCGCCTCGGCCAGCGACCTGACGCTCAACCCGGAAAGCGCGAGCCTTGCGGTGCGCGGCCGCAGGCTGACGGACGGCATCCCGGATTCGATGTCGGAGTCGATCGCGGTGAATTTGCCGGTGCTCCGCATCCATTCGGCCAATGTTTCCACCATCAGGGGGAGCCTTGACGAGTCGGGACTCGTCACCAACACCTGGTAAAGGCTCTTTGTCTGCTTGGTGTTGAGGAAGATGCTCGGAAGGTTGAGCACATGGCAG
>JAGWVO010000526.1 GCA_018970845.1 Planctomycetota bacterium | reverse complement strand
ACTGCATGTGCTGGAACTGGCGACCGGCAAGAAAATCGAGGCGCATGAATTGGGAGGGCCCGCGTCAGCCTCACCCGCGATCAGCGACGGCTACATCGTGGTGGGCAGCACCGAGGGTGTGTTGACGGCCTTCAAGGCCGGAAATTGAGGAAGCCGGCCGTGATCGCGGCCGGCTTCAGTGGTGCCTGTCCCTAGGGCCGTCGGCCTTCAATCACCGACGGCTGGCCGGCCAAATGGACGAGCCATAAACCGCCGTGTCCCCCAAGGTTTCCTCAATCCTGAGGAGTTGGTTGTACTTGGCGATGCGGTCGGTACGGCTGGCCGAACCCGTCTTGATCTGTCCGGCGTTGGTTGCCACCGCGATGTCGGCGATCGTCGTGTCCTCGGTTTCGCCGCTGCGATGGCTGATGATGCTCGTGTAGCCGTTGAGGCGCGCCAACTCAATCGCCTCGAGGGTTTCGGTCAGTGTGCCGATCTGGTTGACCTTGATCAGGATGCTGTTGCCGGCCAAGTGCTTGAAGCCGTCGGCGAGTCGCTTCGTGTTGGTCACGAAAAGGTCGTCTCCGACAAGCTGAACCTTGTCTCCCAAGGCCTTGGTCAGCTTGGTCCACCCTTCCCAGTCGTCCTCGGACAACCCGTCCTCGATGCTCTTGATGGGCCACTTCTTGCATAAACCGGCCCACAGTTCGATCATTCCGTCGCTGTCCACGACCTTGTCAGGGGCGCTCTTGAAGAAGCAGTATCCCTTTTTCCCCTTTTTGTGCGCCTCGTCGTGCAGTTCCGTTGCGGCGGCATCCAGGGCGAAAACGATGTCCTCCCCCAGCTTGTATCCCGCGTTTTCAACGGCCTTGGCGATGGTGGACAAGGCCTCGTCGGCCGAGGCGAGGTTCGGAGCGAAACCTCCCTCGTCGCCCACGGCCGTGCTCAGGTGCTTGTCGTGGAGCACTTTCTTGAGATGGTGGAAAACCTCGGCGCCCATCCGGAGGGCTTCCTTGAAACAGGGCGCCCCCAGCGGCATGATCATGAATTCCTGGAAATCAACCGTGTTGTCGGCATGTTTTCCCCCGTTGATGATGTTCATCATCGGGACCGGGAGAACGCGCGCGTTAACCCCGCCGATGTACCTGTAAAGGGGAATCTTCACGCTGGCGGACGCGGCCCGGGCGACTGCCAGGGAAACCCCGAGCAAGGCGTTGGCTCCCAGTTTGCTCTTGTTGGGAGTCCCGTCGATTTCGATGAGGCGCTTGTCAATTCCGACCTGATCGTAAGCGTCCATCCCTTCAATTTCCGGGGCAATGTGCTCGTCCACATTTTGGACGGCCTTCAAGACCCCCTTGCCCAAGTATCGTTTCTTGTCGCCGTCTCGCAGTTCACATGCTTCATGCGCGCCCGTGCTGGCACCGGACGGCACGGCGGCGCGCCCGTGGGAGCCATCCTCGAGAATTACCTCGGCCTCAAGGGTCGGGTTGCCCCGACTGTCCATGATTTCCCTTGCGGCGATATGTTCGATGAAGCTCATGATAATCTGGCCGTTGGGCTGACTGCCGGTAACCTTCGGGCCAGGGAATGTCCCTGTCGATGACCGGACAGCAGATTTTTTATTCAATCGCATGTGGCAATCAACCCATGCGAAAGTCACCAGCAACGCGGCTATGGATTTGATTCCACCAACGGATTATCTTGAGGTTGTGGGATGGATGGAGGTGTCGGCCATGACTCAGCACGGAAGATGGTGGAGGCCGGTTCTTCTTGCCTTTTTGCTGGCTGGAGTTCCGCTGATTTCGGCCCAGGAACCTGGTGCCGCAAAGCCGACGGCCGAAAAGGACGGAAAGGACGCGCCCAAGGAAAAGGAAACCGACAAAGGAAAGGATGCGAAAAAAGACGGCAAGGATGCCAAGAAGGATGAAAAGAAGGACGCCAAAAAAGACGAAACGGAGAAGCCGGAAAAACCCGCCGCCCCCCCTTCTGCTTACATCAAGCAGGGCATTTTCGCCGGAAAGGTCAACGAGGTCAGGGAATCCGACAGGAATTTTTCCATCGAAATGGCTGCGGGTAAAGGCCGCAACCTTCGCCTTAGCTTCGTGGTAACTGATGATGCGAAGATCAGGACGATGGCGATGCCGATGATTTTTGATGATCGCGGCAATCTCAAGCGCCCATCTCGCGATGAATTGATCAAGGCCAAGGGCAAGGGCAAGGACCAGGCGCTCCCAGGCTATGAAGCCGAATTTTCCAATCTGGCCCAAGGTCAGATTGTGCAGGTTCAAGGCGTGACCACCAAGGAGAAACTACTCGCCGCTCAGAAGGCCGCGAGGATTCGCCCACTGCCGGGCCAACCGCCACCGCCTCCCGAGGACATCATGACCAACATGGTCCTTATCCTTCAGGAACCTCTTAAAAAGCCGGGCCAAGGAAAATGATCCCCGTTCTG
>JAGWVO010000525.1 GCA_018970845.1 Planctomycetota bacterium | reverse complement strand
TGGACTCGTTTTATCAGAGAGCCTATTCGATGCTAGCCTCGTCGAAGGCCCGCGAGGCCTTCAACCTTCGCGCCGAATCCAAGGAAAGCCTGGCGCGCTACGGAATTGGAGGGGCCCGGGGAAGCGACGCAGGCAGCTTGGCCCGCTCCTCGGCGGGGCCCCGGTTCCTGCTGTGCCGCCGTTTGGTGGAAGCGGGCGCCCGGTTTGTGACAATGAGCTTCGGACGCTGGGACACGCACGCCTTCCACTACCGCAGCATTCAACCCATCATGCCGGCTTTCGACTCCGGATTCGCCGCCCTGATCTCGGACCTGTCCGACAGGGGAATGCTCGACTCCACCCTCGTGTTGGTGACCACCGAATTCGGGCGCACCCCCAGGATCAATTCGGGCGGCGGCCGCGACCATTGGCCGAGGGTGTTTTCCGTGGTGATGGCCGGGGGTGGCATCAAGCGCGGCATGGTTCTCGGTTCCTCCGACGCGATCGCGGGCGAACCCGCAAACCGCCCGGTTTCCGTTGAGGATTTCACCGCGACAATCCACAGCCTCCTGGGTATCGACCACGAGAAAGACCTGATGGCTCCAGGCAACCGTCCGATCGCGATCATGCAAAACGGCAAGCCCTTGCGCGAGGCCATGGCATGAAATCGGGACATCGCGCGGCGTTCTTGGCGGGAATCGTGGCGCTCCTCCTGGCCCCGGCCAGCCCGGCGACAGCCTCCCCTCCCTCGGTTGAGTCGATCTTTCCAGCCTGCGGCCGGAGGGGCGACAAGGTGGTGGCGAAACTCTCTGGCTCACGCCTGGACACCCTTCGCGATATCACATTTTACAAACCCGGATTATCCGTTGAAAATATCGGCTCGGAGGGTCCGGGAACCTGCCATGTAACCATCGCGGTTTCTCCCGACGCCCCGCTTGGCCCGGTGCCGATGCGCGCCCGCGGCGATGACGGCTTTTCCTCCCTGCACCTCTTCCATGTTGTGTCACTGCCAGTTGTGACACTTTCGGAAAACGAGGCATCGGGAAAGGTGCCCAAGGTGCTGAAGGGCGATTGCTGCGTCGCGGGAATCCTCGGCGAGGGCGAGGTGCACAGGTTTGGAATCAACCTGCGCAAGGGTGACCGGTTGGTTGCCGAGGCCGTGGGAATCCGTGCCGGGGCGGCTTTCCTGGACACCCACCTGGAACTGTTCTCCCCTTCGGGCCGGCGCCTGGCCGTCGCCGACGATTCCCCCCTTAGCGCCCAGGACGCGGTACTCGAGGCTGTGGCAAACGAGGATGGCGGGCATGTCCTGTTGCTCCGCGAGGCCAACCTTGGCGGTTCCGACAACGGCTTTTACATGCTCCATGTGGGAGGATTTCCCCGACCCATGCGTGTCGCCCCTCCCGGTGGGCGGCCGGGCCAGAGGACAAACTTTGAGTTCAACGACATACGCGGTAAAAGAACATTGGAATCAACCCTGCCTGCCACCTTTTCCGGAACCCACAACCTTTACCTTGCGGATTCATCCGGAACATCCCCGACCCCCAACCCCGTCCGCGTGACAAACCACGCCGTGTGCGAGGAATCGGGGGGGATTCAGCAAGCGCCCGAAGTGCCCGTGGCGTTCCACGGCCTGATTTCGGCACCGGGGCAAACCGACGCGAGGACATTCACCGCAAGGAAGGGACAGGTACTGCTTGTCGAGGCATGGGCCAGGCGGCTGGGTTCTCCCCTGGAACCCGTCATGGAGATCACCGATTCCACAGGTCGCCAGCTTTCCGCAAGTGATGACGATGAGGGCCACGATTCGCGAATCCGGTTCGTGGTTCCCGCCGATGGCTCCTTCTCGGTGAACATTCGGGACCAGCGCGGACAGGGCGGCCCGGATCATTTCTACCGTGTCGAGGTGGGTCCGGATGTCGCAACCCTCGCGTGCTTCCTTCCCCGGCCCAACCGCCTCAGCCAGGAGAGGCAAACCGTCCTGATTCCCTCCGGTGGCCGGACACTGGTGCTACTCGGGGCGCGCCGCGGCGACCTGTCAGGCGAGGTGGCCCTAACCGCCTCGGAATTGCCCCCAGGGGTCAGGTTGACCGCACATCCCGCCCGGGCCGGCGAGTTCCGCATTCCGTGCCTGATGGAAGCCGCGTCCGCGACAAAACCCTGCGGAGCCTTGGCGCGCCTGGGCGTGACCCATTCGGGTGGCGAACGGGGTGGATTCGTGCAGCCGATCGACCTTGTGGCTGAATCCGCGGACACGCTTTATCAGGGAGTCGAACTCGACCGCCTCGCTATTGCCGTAGGCAATCCATCCCCCGTGTCGGTGGAACTTGACCAACCCCGCGCGGGCTTGCCTATCGACGGCGCCATCACGCTCAGGGCCAGGGTGACCCGCGCGGAAGGTTTCACGGGAGCGGTCGAATTGCTGGTGCCAATGCTGCCGGCTTGGGTGGAAGC
>JAGWVO010000044.1 GCA_018970845.1 Planctomycetota bacterium | reverse complement strand
ATCATTCAAGGATCCAAATTAATTCCCTTGAAGTTTCACAAATTTACATTCTATTTTGACAGGCTAGTGCGCCTTAGCCGCGCTGGCATTTTGGCCCATATCCGCGTCTTGAGTCGCCCAGAATGAAGAAAGGGGCGTGTGGCGTGAATGATGAATCCCATGTCCGCTCCTGCCAGCATGGTGGTGATGCGATTCAAGGCGAATGAAATATACGCCATTCGAATAGGCAGGAAATCATTGCTGCTTGGCATGAGCTGCATACCGTCACTGATAAGGCTGAAGAGCAAGCCTCAACTGGTTTACAGTTAAAAAAGAATCCTAATTCAGATAATGGATGGCCTGGCACGGAGCCGAGGCCGGGCAAGTGGGGCGAATTGAAGTTCACCTGGACACTTCGGCGCTTCGACCCCATTCGTGGATCAATTCAATAAGCTCAATTTGGGAGTGCCTTGGTGATCCAAAACAAGCCTGATTGACCCACGATTGGCCCAGTTGTGAAATCAGGTTTTTGTTATGGATACAAGTCGTTTAGAGAAAAGGCTTTGCGGCGACAGTGCAAGAAAAGCGGAGAGGGGGGGATTCGAACCCCCGGTGGAGTTGCCCCCACACAGCATTTCCAGTGCTGCACAATCGGCCGCTCTGTCACCTCTCCTGTGAAATATGATGCTAGGGCCTTGCCGTTGGCCCGTCAATTCAGGCAGCAGGTTGTTGAGTTCGACCCCAGCGGGGTTTACGATACCCTCGATCCATACCTCCCCACCACGACCGGAGCCATTTTCATGATTCGATTGCTTTCCTTGGCCGCATTGATGGCCATCCTTGCCGGATTCAGCCAAGCCGCCAAGCCCGAGGCCATTTTCAATGGCAAGAACCTTGAAGGATGGACCGTTGTCACCGAACCCAAGCATCAGGCCAAAACCAAGGTGACTCCCGAGGAAAACTGGGTGGTTCAGGATGGTGTCATCGTCACCAAGGGCAAGCTGTTCTGCTACCTCGGGACCAAGAAAAGTTTCTCCAACTACAAGTTCCAATTCGACTGGCGCTATCCAGTGGGAAGCACCCCGGACAGCAACTCCGGCGCTCTTGTCCACATGCAGGCACCGCTCGACAAGGTTTTCCCCAAGTGCCTCGAACCCCAGGGCCGCTTCAAGGACCATGGCAAGATCTTCCCCATGGGCGGCCTCAAGGTGAATGACAACAAGTTCGACCAGAAGGCCCTCGACGAGGTCCGCAAGCCGATCGGCGAGTGGAACACCACCCGCATCGAATGCGACAAGAACGGCGGGGTGGCCGTCTTCGTGAACAACCGCAAGGTGGCCTCATGCTCATCGGAACTCAAGGAAGGCCCCGTCGGCTTCCAGAGTGAAGGCCATGAGATTCACTTCCGCAACATCACGATCGAGAACCTCGACTGAACCGCCTTCCCGGTCAGGGGCCCAGGTGGTGCCGGCTCAGCACCACCTGGCCTGATCCCGTCACCAGATAATTGTGTTCGATGCGCAACCCGCCGACGCCACTCACATAGGCTCCCGGCTCAAGCGTGACGACATCACCTTCCAGCACCACATCCTCCGAACCTGGCACAAAAAAAGGCGCCTCGGGGTGCGAAAGCCCCAGGCCATGACCGGCATGATGGGGGAAAGCCTCCGGCATGCCGGCATCCACGAATGCCGAGAACACGGCGGCATGGACATCCCTTGCCGGCGTTCCCGGACGGAGAGATTGCTCCCCCCGGCGCATCCCCTCGCGGGCGACCTCGAACATGGCGCGCTGCCGGTCGCAAGGTTCACCGGCGCAGAGGGTGGCCGTGAAGTCGCACCTGTAGCCGAAGATCACGACCGAAAAATCCACGATGACAAGATCGCCCTGCCTGATGACTCGCTCGGTTGCCGGCCCGCCCTTCCTTTCCGGCCCGGGTGAAACGGCGAAGTCGCCATACACAATCACGGCCCGGGATGACGCCAGCGAGCAGGCCGAACTGATGCCCGAGTACAGTTGCATTTCCGTCATGCCGGGTTGCAGGTTGCGCCTTGCCCAGGCGTGGCCCGCCTCGGCCGCCCGGCAACAGGTTTCCAGCAAGGCAATCTCGTCCGGATCCTTGCGACGGCGGAGCGACGCCAAAGCGCATGCCACGCGCCTTTGGATCTCATGCCGGCCGGGCTGATCGTGAAACCAGCCTGGCCATGAGGCGGGCAAGGCGTCGGGCAAGGCCAAGGCCCGGATACCGCGCGCGGGAGACTTCCCGTCGTACCAAGGCACAACGATCCTGCGGTCGGCATGGGCATGGCCAACGGAATCGGGCATCCGGTCGTCATGCCACAGGGTGGATGTCCCGTCAGGTTCCACCGAAAGCACTCCTCCGAAGCCGTTTCCCAGCGAAAACGGATCGACATGGAACCCGGCCAAATACCGAAGGGAATCCGGGTGAGACAGCCAAAGGGTCTCGCCGCGGCCCAAGGCATCCATGAGCCGTTGGCGGCGCCCCTTGCAGGATTCAGCGGAAAGCATCGCCATCGGCCCCCTGTTTTGATTGCGGAGAAACGAATTCCGCTCTTATATTAAATGTGATCTATCCAAAAGGACGGGCGGTGCGACATGTGGCTTATCAAATCCGTCTTGGTGGCGGTTCTGGCCCAATCCGAGACCAGTCCCGACGCGCTGGTGAGGCGCCTTGGTTCCGACGACTTTTCAGCCCGTGAATCAGCCGAGGCGGCCCTCTCGAAGTTGGGCCTGGCGGCGCTGGCGGCGATCGAGGCCGGTGGAGCGGACGCCGATCCCGAAGTCCGCAGGCGCTGCCGCGACCTATCCCTTGCCCTGCGCAAACAGAACCAGATCGACATGCTGACACGGTTCGTCGCCGGCAGCGACAACCTCCCCGGCTGGGATAGGTTCCGCAAGGTGCTCGGACAGCGGCCGGACGCCCGCAAGGCTTATGCCGAGATTTACGGCAGCGATCCCACCTTCATCGATGATGTCGAGTCGCGGCCCCAATACGCGCCAACCATCATCGCGGCCAAGGTCCAGTTGCTCCAGGCGCTCCAAAACGCTGAAAGAACCAGACGCGGCGGATTCCCGTTCTCCACCAATGATGTCGCGATCGTCATGTTCGCGGCCCAGCACCCGCAGGCGCGCATACCCACCGACAAGCTCCACTTCATCACCTCGATGCTCTACAACCAGAACATCCAGAACGCGCTCAGCGGCAGGAACGGCGTCGCGGTGAACGAAAACCTGCGCGCGATCGTCGTGTCGTGGATGCTGTCCCAGACCGACATCAACGCCCAGATGCAGAGCCTCTACATCTGCATGAACAACGACCTCAAGGATGGCATCACCCTGGCGCGCTCGCTCCTGAAGAACGGCAACCTGCCGCCCCATGGCAGGGGGGTTTGCTGCAGCCTCATCGGCAGGCTTGGAAACAAGGACAATATTCCCGATCTTGTTCCGTTGCTTTCCGACGCCACGCACATGAACAATTTCCAGGTTCGCCCGAAAACGATGGGGGTCGTCCAGGTCCGCGATGTCGCCCTGGCCATGCTGGTGCACATCACGGGCCAGTCGCACAAGGACTACAGCTTCGGATTCACCACGGTCGGACAACCGTTCCAGGTGAACTCCACCTACAACATGGGCTTCCTTGAGGACGCCAAGCGGCAGGAAGCCCTCGCGAAGTGGGACGCGTACGCCAAGGCCAACGGGCTACCGCCCGCCAAGCGGTGACGAACCCGACTCGGCAACCCGCGTGCCGCTTCCGGGCGCCGTGACCAACGCGATCTCGCAGCACAGCCTTTTCAGGCTGTGGCCCCCCTTGGAGAACGCCTCGCCAAGTTCAGCGGGCCGTCCGTTTCCATAGGCGCGCACGGGTTGGCCGGCGAGATGGTGGAATACCTGTTCCACGAACGAGTCGCGCGCATCCCGGCTGCCACTGATGAAGCCAGCCAATTCCACGGCGTTGGCGAATGAATGCCTGCCACCCGCCTTGTCGAGGAAAGAACCTTTCGTGTCGACCGGCTTGCCCCTGTCCTGCGCCCGCTGTCGGCCGATGGCGTCGAATCCCTCAAGAGGGAATCCGAGCGGGTTGATGATTCCATGACAGGAGACGCACGCGGTGGGCTTGGTCTGCAGGATGACCCGTTCCCGGGTTGTGAGTGACGGATGCAAGTCGGGCGCGATGGGCGAAACCGCCTCGGGTGGCGGCTTGAGGGCCACCCCCAAAATGTTGCGGGCAACGAACACCCCGCGGTGGATCGGCGAGGTTTCGGCTCCGTAGGCGTGAACCGCCAGCACGAACGGGTGGGTGAGGATTCCCGCGCGGCCCTGCCCCGGCAACGCGACATCGCGCATCGGGGCATCAGGCGGGAGGTCCGCCCCGAAAAACTTCGCGAGCTTGCCATCCAAGGGAACCGAGTCACCCTCAAACAGCTTGCGGTAATCGGTCTCCGCCGAGCCAAGGAACTCATCGACCTTCCATTCAAGCGACTCGCGAAGCGAGGCGAGGTGGTCGCGAGTGAAGCCCGGAAAACGGGCCATGTCCTTCGCGACATCGGCGGCATGGTCCGTCCTCAGCCAGTGATGGAAGAATCGGGCCAATTTGGCTCGGGCCCTCGGATCGGCAAGCATCCGCTCGGCTTCCTTCAACACCACCTCCCGCTGGGCGAGCTTTCCCGATGCCGCCAGGTCGGACAGCGGCTGGTCGGGAAGGCTGTCCCACAGGGAAAGCGCCAAGTGCGCCGCGATGGCATGGCCGTCGGTCCGGGCCTCGAGTCCCGGGTAAAGGAACCTTGGCGACTTGAGGATGGCAAGCAAGGCCCTGCGGGCCCCGGTCTCGGGGTCGGGCGAGCCGGTGAAAGGCCTGTCGACATAAAGCGAGCGGGTTTCCTGGGCGAGAGGCGCACGAAAGGCGCGAGCCGCGAACGCCGCGCAAAATTCCTTGAGCTTGGCGGACCTGTCGGCGTCGGCGGCCTTCGACTTGGAGAAATCGTCGATCCGCGCCATCACATGGGCAACGGCCTCGAGGGCTCCATCGGTCGCCGCCTGGTCCCAGGCCTTGGAAATGGCCGACCCCCGCTCCCAGCCGAGGCTGGCATCATCGGGAGGAAAGGCGGCGGAACTGGCGAAAACGGGAGTGGAACCCGTCACGCGGAGCGCCTTGGCGGGAACCAGCCTCGGAGGCATGTCCGGCCGGCGCCAGAGGAGATGGATCGAGGTTGGCGCCGAAGGGGGCGGCGCCTTGGTCTTGTTGGCGTCGTTGACTCCCTGCTTCGCCTTGGAATACTCGAGGCGGAGCGGATGGGCCCGGCCGGCCAGCAACCGGGTCACCCCCTTGTACTCGGTGTCATTGCCCGACTTCACCCACGCGTCGATCACCGGAGTATCCGGATCGTTCACCCAAAGCCTCGCGGCGTGCTCCGTACGCACAATGAACTCGTACTCCCCCGACTCGGGAGCGACGATCGAGCCAGTCCAGCGGATGGAAAACTCATGAGGTTCGATCATCCCGGGAACCGGGCTTTCCTTGCCCAACGCGAGGTTCACGCCGGGATCGGTTCTCTCCAGCACGCGGTCTCCGTTGTTGAACCGGCGGTTCTTGAAATATTCCCCCTTGAGGCCCTCGGCTCCCTGCTTGCCTGTTGCCGGCCTGAATGAGCCGACCAGGTCGGCCAGCGACTGGCGGTATTGGGGAATCGTCAGGCGGGCCAGCTCAACGCGGGGCGGACGCGACCTTTCCCGCGCCAACTGCGAATAGAAATCCTTGTGAATATGTTCCGCGATGGCGGCGGCGTCCGCCTGATCCAGCGTGTTAGGCTGCCCCTCGGGCATGGTTTCGCGGATCAGTCGGGCCAGCTGGGGCACCGCCAAATCGCCTTCCAGGGCGCGCTTGTACCGCTTGGTGCCCTCGCCCTTGGGGCCATGGCACGATTGGCACTTGGCCTTGTAGAGCGCCGCTCCGTCGGGCGCCGCCGCGATAATGAGGGCCGCGATCGCGGAAAACATCATGGGAACCTCGCCAGGCAGGAAGACTCTCAGCCGTCAACCGCGCGAATCGGTTGGAAAACCACCGGTTTTATCCGCCAGCAGCCGGTGCATGATCGCCGCGCAAATCCCGAGCCCCACCGGCAGGAAGATCATCGGCCGTGCCTCGACGGCCTGTTGGGCCGCGGCCAGCCACGGCTTGAGCGGGCTGTCATCACAGGAAGCCATCACGCTCAATCCATTGTTGAGGAAATGCGCGATCATCGGCAACCACAAGCTGCGGCCGGAAAGCGCCAGCACATGAAGGATAACTCCCAGGACCGCCGCGTAAGCGGCCTGGGCGGGAATCAGATGCATGATTCCGAATAGCAGGCTTGTCGTCAGGACGCCGATCCTGGTCCCGTGCCACGCCACCAGGCCACGGCCCAGGAAGCCCCGGCAAAACAGTTCCTCGCCGATCGCCGGCCCCACGCCAATGATGAGCACGGCGGCCCACCAGGGCCAAGCGCGGATCATCTTCTCGAACTGGGCCATGGTTTCCCTGCCCAAGACGGCCTCCGTGGGCGGCGGGGCGCCGGGCAACAGGGCCACCATGGAATTGCCGACAATCAGCATGCCCGGCACGAGGGCGCAGGCGGCGACCAGATCGGCGGCCTTGGGTACACGGTCGAGGCCGAGGGTTGAATACCAGTCACGGCCAACCAGCACGCGCAGGAGCACGAAGCTGTAGGCCCAGGAAAGGACCTGGGCCAGGGCCAGGCCCACCGCGAGCCCCGATCCCATGCCGGGAAGACCGAGGGGGCTTGTTTGCGCCTCCCTCAATTCGGCATCGGTCGGCGGGGCCACCAGCATGAGGATGAGGAGCCATGCCACGGCGAGGATGGCCGCGGGGATTTGGGTGAAACCGATGTATCCAAGGATCCAGAAAACGGCCCACGGAATGTTGGGGTGCGGCGGGCGGTTGGCGGGGAGGGCGGCGCTCACGGTTCCATCCCCTCCAATCGGTTGTCTCATTCGTATCCCGGCCAGCCGAGCCACTTCATGGCATCGTACAGCCACGGACGCCGCCACGGGTTGCCCGAGCCCGCCGTGGCCGACATCACCGAAATGGCCAGGAGCGCCATCACCAACCAACGGCCTGGCCTGGAAGCGAGGAGCCTGTCGACAGCCGGCAAGGTCGAGACGAGCAGCAGAGGGGTAAGCCATTGCAGCCAGCGGGCCCCGCAGCTATTGCCACCATAGTTATCGCTTTTAACGAGATAGAAGGCCAGCAGCACGGCGGTGAGGATCCAGGCCATGTGGGCCAAAAGGGCCAAAAAGCCGCGGTCCGGGTCGTGCTTCCTTTCGCGGTGCGCCAGCCAGGCCCCGGGTGCCGCCAGCAGGAAGAACGGGGTGAGGGAAAAAAGCCCGTGGTGGCCGAGGGTAAGATGGAAGGCGTAGGCCGGCACCGATTCGCCCAGGTTCAGCCGCGCCCAGTCGATGCCCCTCTTGAGCCGACCGGGATCGTACCAGCTGCTGCCTTCGTAAAGATACCATGGACCGCCAAACTCCGCGTAAGCGGGCCTCAGCCGGCCCAGGGCCGCGATGTTGCAGGCGGCCAGCGCCAAAACCGGCGCCGCGAATCCCGGCGCGAATCCCGCCAAGGCCCCCCGGGGCGACTTGAGAAACAGCGCAAGCCCCGCGAGGCCCGCGAACGAAAGCGCCGGCAATTCGCAGGTGACGGCGAATCCGGCGCACAGGCCCGCGAGCAGGTGCCACGAGGCGCCCGCGGGCCTGTCCCCCGGGGCGAGCCATACCCGGGCCAGGCAGGCCATCGAGAACAGCACGGCGAAGGTTCCGGGCGTGTGGTTGTTGAAAACGATCAGGAACGGATGGACAAGGGTGCCCATGCCGGCGGCGGCAAGGACGATCAACCTGGCCCCCTCACCCACGGGCAGCTTGTCGAGAAGGCTCCTGAACACCACAAGGTACAACCACCATGGCGCAAGGTTGATGATGACGAGCACGAGGCGGGCGACCTCGAACGGGTGGGTTGACGGCTTCCAGCCGAAAAGCGCGTCCATGGGCTTCACCAGGCCCGCCGCCAACACCGGCAGAAGCGGTGGCTTGCTCGAGTAGTACTCGAGGGTTGCCGGGTCGAGCACGCGGTCGACCGTTCGCCACGCCTCATCCTCGAAGAGGAAACCCTTGTCAGCGGAGAGACGCAGGCGGTGGCCGGCCCCCGCGGAGGCCAGCGCGCCATGCCATGTGGTTTGGAACAGAGGCAGCAGCGCCGTGGCCCTGACCGTGTCGAGGTCGCGACGCGCCACCACGAAAGTGCCGTTTTCGGTGAGAGACCTCACGGTGGCCCAGCGGCTTTTGTCGTTTGAACTGAGAAACGGGGTCGGTTCCGGACGGGCCGACGGCCAAGGGGGAGTGAAGCCCGGGTCGGTTGCCTTGCGCAGGAGCGCCGGTTCCAGCAACCGGGTCACCAGGGCGATGCGCCCGGCGACCAGCGCCACCGAAACGAGAATGACGACGGTTCCGGCCAGTCGCGCCAGGGAGCGGGAATCGTCGCTCATGCCCGCCGCTCCAGCAGGTGGAGACGCAACTGGTTGAGAGCCTTCTTGGCCGTGCGGGATCGCACTTCGGCCGGCGAGGCGAACCAGTGGTGGGGCCAGCAGGCTTCCCCGCCTTGCCAGGCCAGGGCCACCCAGGCTTGGCCGGCTTCCTTTTCCGGCCCGGCCTCGTCGGGCGAGGCGATGCCCGCTGTGGCCAGCCCCAGGTCGGCGCCCATCGCAAGTCGAGCGCCGCGCGCCATGGCCAGGGCCGCCTCGGCGGAACGCGATCCGTGTTCCAGGCGGGTTGTCTCCGGAAGGCCGGCAAGCGCCTCGCCGGGAAGGCCATGCGCCACGATCCCCCCCAAGTAACAGCGCCGTTTCCAGCGGGCCCGGTCGAGCATCGCCGCGACGAGGCCGCCCGTCACCCCCTCCGCCGTCGCCAAGCTCAGGTGCGATTCCTCCAAGGCTTCGGCCGTCGCCTGTTCGAGTTCCTCCTCGTCGGCACCGTAAACGAGGCCGCCCAGCCTCTCCCGGATCACCGCCTCGATGGGGGCGATTTGGGCCTGGGCCTGCGCCCGCGTGGGGCCCTTGCCGAAGATCCGCAGGGTGATGGTCGCGTCGCTCGCGGTGATGCCCACCTCGGGATCATGCCCCCGGCGGGTCAGGTCGGAGAGTTTTTCCTCGATGGCCGACTCCCCCTCGCCGAAGGTGTGGATGCGCCTCTGTACAAGCACGCCCCTGGCCAACCCGCTCCCCGCGAGCCTTGGCGCCACCTCATCATGGAACATTCCGATCATTTCGCGCGGCGGGCCGGGCAGGGCCGCCACCATGGCGCCGTTGAGCCGCATCCAAATGCCCGGGGCGGTGCCGCGGGCGTTGAACAGCACTTCGGAGCCCTTGGGAAACATCGCCTGCACCCGGTTTCGTTCAGGCAGGGGACGGTTCCGGTTCCTGAAGATCCCCTCGATGTGCCGCCACGACGGTTCGTGGTATTCAAGCGGCACGCCGGCCAATTCGGCGAGAACCTCCCGGGTGAGGTCGTCGAGCGTCGGCCCCAGCCCACCGGTGCTGATGACCAGAGCCGCCCTCCGGCTGGCGATCGAGAAACAGTCGAGGTTGGCGGCGCGGTCGTCGGCGATGGTCGTGTGCCAGCCGACCTCGATCCCGTGCTCCGCGAGTTCCCGGCTGAGCCAGGCGCTGTTGGTGTCGAGATTGCGCCCGGAGGTGAGTTCGCTGCCGATCGAAATGATCTCGGCCTTGGTCATGAGGTTGGGGTCCGGGGGTGATCCGATTAAGATGAGGTCATCCTAGGACCAGGGCAAGCGGCCAACGCCGGCCCTGATCGCCGCCGGCCGTTCCGGCGGCTTGTCCACCCGTTGCGTGGCGGGAACGGTGATCCCCGCCTGTTGCCGGATCGAGACATGCACAGCTGCGTCGTGGGCCTCCAATGGGGCGATGAGGCCAAGGGAAAAATCGTGGACCTGCTCGGCGGGGACCATGACATCGTCGTCAGGTTCAACGGCGGAGCCAACGCCGGGCACACCGTGGTGGTCGAAGGCAAGGCCTACAAGCTCTCGCTCCTTCCCACCGGGCTGGTCCGCCGGGGGGTGACCGCCGTGATCGGCAACGGGGTGGTGATCTACCCGCCCCGCATGGCCGAGGAAGTCGAGGGGCTCGAGCGGGGCGGCCTCGGGGTCCTCGACCGGCTCAAGGTGAGCGACCGCGCCCATGTCATCCTGCCCTATCACCAGGAGGAGGAAAGGCTGCGCGAGGCCGCCGCTTCCTCGGCCGACCGCATCGGCACGACGGGCCGGGGCATCGGTCCCTGCTACGCCGACAAGGTCGGCCGGCATCTCGCGGTGCGCGTCGCCGACCTCCTCGATGTCGACCGCCTCGCGTCGCGCCTCGGGGAGATCGTGCCGCGCAAGAACGCCATGCTGGCTTCCATGGACCCCGCCGCCCGCCGGTTTTCGGTGGATGAGCTTGTCGCGGAATACCGGGCCCATGGCGACTATCTGCGCCCGCTTGCCACCGACACCGTGGAATATCTTCATGCTCAGGCGGCCCAGGGCAAGCGGATCCTGTTTGAGGCGGCGCAGGGCAGCCTGCTGGACATCGACCATGGCAGCTATCCGTTCGTCACCAGCTCCAACAGCACCATCGCCGGCCTCACCAGCGGCAGCGGGTTTCCCGCGAGGAGCCTCGGCCGTGTCATCGGCGTGGTGAAGGCCTACACCACCCGGGTGGGTGGCGGGCCGTTTCCCACCGAACTGGATGATGGACCCGAGGGAATCGGCGAGCGAATCCGGCGGATCGGCCGCGAGTACGGCACGGTCACCGGTCGGCCCCGCCGCTGCGGATGGTTCGATGCCGTGGCCACGCGGACGACGGCGCGCGTCAACGGCGTGGATTCCGTCGCCCTCATGCTGCTCGATGTGCTGAGCGGCCTCGATGAGCTCAAGATCGCCACCTCCTACCATGAGGGCGACCGGCGCCGCGACTGGTTCCCCGCCGATGCGGCCACCTTGGCCAAGTGCCTGCCGTCATACGAGTCGATGCCCGGGTGGCGCGAAGACATCACCGGTTGCCGGAAATGGAACGAGCTGCCCGCGAACGCCAGGGCGTATGTGAGCCGGATATCAACGATCATGGGGGTGCCGATCCACCATGTCTCGGTGGGGCCGGATCGCGCCCAGACGCTTCTGGTGGACTGAATCCCGGGAGAAGGCCCTTGAGCCGGTTCAGGACCATGGCCCCGCGAATGGCGGACTACGCCAGGCAAGTCGGACTCGACCCCGACCGGCTGCCCGACCATGTCGCCATCATCATGGATGGCAACGGGCGATGGGCCCAGCAGCAGGGAAGGCGCCGGGCCGACGGACATTCGCGGGGTGCCAACAGCGCCCGGACCACGATCGAGGAATGCTGCCGTCTTGGCATCAGCCAACTCACCCTTTTCTGCCTCTCGAGCGAAAACTGGAAGCGCCCCAAGGATGAACTCGATTTCCTCCTCTCCCTGCTGAGCCAGTACCTGGTCTCCGAGCGCGAGATGCTCGCCAGGGAGAACATTCGTTTCCAGGTGATCGGCAGGCGCGAGGGCCTCGGGGATCAGGTTCTCAGGGAGATCCGGGCCAACGAGGAACTCACCCGCGACAACACCGGGATGGGGCTCTGCCTCGCCATCAACTACGGCGCCCGGCGCGAGATCCTCGACGCCTGCAGGCGCCTGGCGGAACAGGTTGCGAGCGGCGGCCTGCCGATCGAAGCCATCGACGAATCGGCGATGGCCTCGGCGCTCGACACCTCGGGCATGCCCGATCCCGACCTGCTCATCCGCACGGCGGGCGAGATGCGCGTCAGCAACTTCCTGCTCTGGCAGATCTCCTATTCGGAAATCTGGGTCACGCCACGCCGGTGGCCCGACTTCGACATCCCCACGCTCCACCAGGCGTTTCGCGACTACGCGGGCCGCGAGCGGCGGTTCGGCGGGCTGGCCTCCCCGGAGACGGGCCCATGATGGCCCGGATGGCCACGAGCGCCCTCTTCCTCATCGCCCTTGCCGGGACGCTCCTCGTTGATCATTGGCTCTACCCTTACTGTCCGGTTCTTCTCATCCTGGCCGTCGGCATGTTCGGCACGGCGGCCTGGGAACTCGCGTCGCTGATCCCCGAGCCTTCAAGGCCTTCGCGGGTGGAGATGGTGCTCACCGTCACCATTCTCCTCTCCACGGTCTGGGCCACGCGGGCGCTCGGGGCCAGCGCCGCCACCAGTTGGCAGATCATTCTCGGCGTCTACCTGGCCGTGCTTGTCGGCCATTTCTTCTGGTGCATGGCCTTTTTCAAGGGCCCCGGCCACCATGTGCTGCACCTGGCCCTCCTGGGATGGGGGGGCGCCTACCTCGGGCTTCTGCCCGCGGCCCTGGCCCACCTGCGCTGGCTGGGCGGCCCGGCGGAATCCACTCCCGGGCTTGCCGCCTTGGTCCTTGCCATCGCCGTCACCAAGGTGGGCGACGTCGGCGCCTACTTCGTCGGCAAATACTCGGGAAGAAACCAGATGGCCCCCCTTCTCAGCCCCCGCAAGACATGGGAAGGATTCGCCGGTGGACTGGCCCTGGCGGTTGTCACCGCGGTCGTCCTGAATGAATTGATGGCGCCAAGGGGAACCCCGCTTTCCGGCCCGCTGCCCGGGCCGCTCTATGCCGCCATGTTCGGCATCACCGTCGGCCTGGCCGGAGTGCTGGGCGACCTGGCCGAGTCGCTCATCAAGCGCGACCAGGGATCCAAGGACGCTTCGACGCTCCTGCCGGGATTCGGCGGCATGCTCGACCTTGTCGACGCCCTGCTGCTTGCCGGTCCGGTAGCCTATATCTGGTTCATTGGGATCGAAATGACGGCCGCGAGGGTTACCGCCCCATGAAGGAAACCGTTGTCCCGCTGGACAGTCGTGACGAGGCCCAGCTTCTGTTCGGCAACCGGGACCAGTTCCTCAAGGAAGTTCGGCAGACCCTGGGCGTCCAAGTGATCGGCCGCGGCGACCACATCCTGATCCGCGGCGCCGTCGAAGCCGTCGACCAGGCGGAAAAGGTCTTCACGGCCATGCGCGCCGACCTGCGCAAGCTGGGCGCGCTCGCGCTTGATGATGTCCGCCTCATCATGGAAAAGGCGCTCGGTGGCGAGGGACGCGTCATCAACCTGATTCCCGACGGGAAGCCCGAAGGCCAGCCACCGGTTCCCCATCCCGCCCCCTCGCCTCCCCTGGCCCTTCGCTCGGTGCGCGCCCGCACCGAGGGCCAGGCCCGGTACCTCCAGGCGCTGCGGGAAAACGATGTCATCGTCTGTGTCGGCCCCGCGGGAACCGGCAAGACCTGGCTGGCCGTGGCCATGGCCGTCAGCCTGCTTCGCCAGTCGGTAGTCAAGAAAATCGTGCTGGTTCGCCCGGCGGTGGAAGCCGGCGAACGGCTGGGATTCCTCCCGGGCGACATCGCCGCCAAGGTGAACCCCTACCTTCGACCGCTTTTCGACGCCCTCAACGACCTCATGGATCCCGAGCAGGTCAAGCGCTACACCGAAAGCGATGTCATCGAGATCGCGCCGCTGGCCTTCATGCGCGGCCGCACGCTCAACCAGGCCGCCATCATCCTCGACGAGGCCCAGAACACCACCGTGGCCCAGATGAAGATGTTCCTGACGCGCATGGGACAGGGGTCGAAAATCATCGTCACGGGCGACATGACTCAGGTCGACCTGCCTCCATCCACCCGGAGCGGGCTTCAGGATGCCGTCGAAAGGCTCGGGGGAATCGACAGCCTCGCGATTGTCGAACTCGGGGAATCCGACATCGTGAGGCACCCGCTGGTGCAGAGGGTGATCGCCGCCTATGAAAGCCCCGCTGGCCGTTTCCGGCCCGGCCCGTGATTCTTGTAATTTGCCGATATGTCGTTATCGTTAGACTTGTAACAGGCCGTCCGTTTTTTCCGGCCCCTTGTCGCCGTCAGTGAAGAAGGTGCCAAAAACAAACCCGATCGACATTCCCTTAAACCCTAACAAAAAGAATTCCAGGAACCAAAACCATGACGCAAACATCACCCGGAATCCGGTCCAATCAACGCATTTTAGCCCTTGTTGACGAATCACACCTCCTTTCAGCCGCCCGCAGCCTCAACAAAAGCATCGACTGGATCGCCGTGCGTGAATACCTCCTCGATGAGGGCGACGGCGCCGACAATGTCGGCGAGATTGTCGTGTATGTGGGCCTTCCGCCGATCTTCGTTCCCGAATTCCAGGAACTTCGCGCCCGGAAACTCCGGTTCGTCCACTGGCTTCGCATCCATGGGTTCCTCGTCGTCACCAAGGATGGCGTTCCCAGCGGTGACAACCATTACAAGGCCGATGTCGACTTGCTCATGGCCGTTGACGCGATGGACCTTGTCAGCCAGATTCGTCCCGAAACCGTGGTGCTGCTGACGGGCGATCCCGATTTCGCCCACCTCGGCATCAGCCTGCGTCGTCGGGGAGTCAGGGTGGAGGTGGCCACGATCGAGCAGTCCATCGGCGGCGAACTGAGGGCCAGCGCCAGCGCCGTGCTCGACCTCAAGCCGCTTCTGTCCCGATTCGATGTCCTCCGCGCGGAAGGCAAGGGAGATCCGCAAACCCGCTCCGACGGCAGTTCGCGCCCCTTGCCCCCGGAGGATGTGGAACCCGAATGAGGCCGGGGGTTATCATGATTTCCTTGTGATTTCGGGGTCGTTTCCAGATTGGTTTCCTTGCCGGAGATTGGTGAACATGGCCGAAGGCGTTCTGACACTGACTAAGGACAATTGGGCTTCCGAGGTGGAGTCCAGCGCGGTGCCCGTGCTGGTTGACTTCTGGGCCCCTTGGTGCGGGCCATGCCGGCAACTCGGCCCGACCATCGACAAGCTCGCGGCCAAGTACGCCGGAAAGGCCAAGGTGGCCAAGCTGAACACCGACAACGCCCCCGATATCGCCGTGCAGTTCAGCATCTCAGGCATTCCCGCCGTGCTGGTGTTCCATGCGGGCAAGGAAGTCAACCGCCTGGTGGGTGTCCAGCCGCAAACGGCCTATGAGCGCGTGCTGGACGGGCTTGTTGGCGCCTCCTGAGAGCGTCCGTGAAGCCCCGAGGGGCGGCCCGGGCCGCCCCGTGCCGC
>JAGWVO010000524.1 GCA_018970845.1 Planctomycetota bacterium | reverse complement strand
AACCAGTTTATTGGAAATCAATCCGGAGGCTTTGGACTTGGATTCATGAAACTGGGTACGGCTTCTGGAAGAGCCGGATCGGCAAATTCGACAGGCTCGACATCATTCATGGGGCCTTACTACGCCACTCCACTGGCGATCGGATATGGCCCACTCAATTCAGGGAGCACCCAAGCCTATAGCCCGACAAACAACCCGGCGTTCGGTGTCGCCTTTGCCAATACGGGAACGGCTGGAGGCACGAATTCGGGCCGTGGAGCTGCTGGAGGTTTGAGTGGAGTGGGAGCTATGGGGGCCCAGGGAGCATCCAATCTCACGGGCAGCGTTGATTTTGTGCCGTTGAGCAGTTCGGGAGTTCGCAGAAACCTTCCTTATGCCGCCGAGGTGAATTTTGAAGGTAGTCAAGCGCAGATGGATGGGCCCGGCATGGCTGCAGCCAAGCTGACAAACGATCTGAATTCCGTCATTGCCCGCTCATCCCGACTTCCGTCGGCCTCCGGAATCGATGTTTCCATCGACCAGGGTATCGTTGTGCTCAAGGGTGCCGTCGCCAGCGACAAGGAACGGCGAGTTCTTGAGGCGATGGTCAGGATGTCGCCGGGAGTCCGGGAGATCCGGAACGAGGTGAGGGTCGGCCGATAACGGAACCGATGGTAATATGAGTAATCGATGGCCCGGCTTGGCCGGGCCGAGTTGTTTTTGGGGCCATGCCAAATGAATCATCCCTCAGTTATTTTGCTTCGTCCCGAGGATGATGTCGCGGTTGCCACACGCCGATTGGAACCGGGTGAGGACATCGAAGTTCATGCCGACCGGATTCCCGTGCGCGATTTGGTGGGAATGGGACACAAGATCGCCCTCAG
Source organism: Planctomycetota bacterium (assembly GCA_018970845.1). Taxonomy (GTDB): domain Bacteria; phylum Planctomycetota; class Planctomycetia; order Gemmatales; family Gemmataceae; genus REEB421. The sequence goes on along the minus strand of JAGWVO010000524.1, from coordinate 1,579 downwards.
GCACATTTCCAAGGGCGCTCCCGTGAGGAAATACGGCCAGGTGATCGGATTCGCCACCAAGGCGATATCCGCGGGCTCCCTTGTGCATGTCAACAATCTTGAAGCCGGAAATTTCGACCGGGACTACGCGTTTTCCAGCGATGTGAAGCCTGTGCGTTTCGCCGATGAAAAAAGGACATTCCAAGGATACGACCGTGGTGATGGCCGATATGGTACCCGCAATTACATTGCTTTGGTCTCGACGGTGAACTGTTCGGCAAGCACCAGCCGATACATCGTCAGGCGCCTTGAACAACTTGGAGTGCTCAAGGACTATCCGGGAGTGGATGGCGTTGTCGCCGTGACACACAAGGCCGGTTGCGCGATGCAGTATGGAGGACCGGATCACCTCCAACTGGATCGCACGCTGGCGGGGTTCGCCAGACACGCCAATGTCGCAGCCTACCTGATCATCGGCTTGGGATGCGAGACAGGCCAGGCGGCGCACCTGATCGAGGGCGAACGCCTGCACCAGATTGGTGGAGGTGTTTCACGGCGGCCAACCGTCATCAACATTCAGGAATTGGGCGGCATCGCTCGAACCGTCGAGGCGGGCGTCGAGGCTGTGATCGGTCTTTTGCCCGAGGCTTCGAGGCACAAGCGAACTGCCATCGGGGCCGACAAACTGATTCTCGCCACGAATTGCGGCGGTTCAGATGGGAACAGCGGTGTCACGGCCAATCCGGCCCTCGGAGTGGCCAGCGACCTTCTCGTCGCCCAAGGTGGAACCACGGTGCTTGCGGAAACCACAGAGATCTATGGTGCGGAGCACCTGCTCACCAGGCGCGCCGTGTCGCCGTCGGTCGGGCAGAAACTCATTGAACGGATCAGGTGGTGGGAGCGGTATACAGGGATGTTTGGGGCGGAAATCAACAACAACCCTTCACCCGGCAACAAGGAAGGGGGCCTCACCACCATTTACGAGAAGTCCCTGGGTGCCATTGCCAAGGCGGGATCGACTCCGCTTGTCGATGTGGTGATGTATGCCGAACCTGTGAAAGCCAAGGGTTTCGTGGTGATGGACACGCCAGGCTACGACCCGACCAGCATGACGGGCCTTGTCGCCGGCGGAGCGAATGTGGGAGTGTTCACGACTGGCAGGGGTTCGGTTTTTGGATGCAAACCGGCACCGTGCATCAAGGTGGCCACCAACACGCCGATGTTCCGTCGCATGGAAGCCGACATGGACATCGACGCCGGCACCATCCTCGGGGGTGTGCCCGTCGAAGAAGTGGGCAGGCTGATTTTCGAGGAAATCTTGGCTGTGGCTGGAGGGAAGAAGACCAAGAGCGAGATTGCGGGTGTTGGCGAGGAGGAATTCGCCCCCTGGAGCATCGGCCCCACCCTTTGACTGAATATTTTGCAGATGAAAGGCAAAAAGATGGACGGAGGAGAATCCACGCGGCCGACACCGGGCGAGATGGGCCATCCAGACCAATCGCTTTCGATTGCCCAGAAAAAATGGGGCAAGGTTCTCGCTCCCGGTGATCCGGAATCCAAGCTGTTCCTGCAAGGGCCGCAGCGTCGCCTCTCTGAACTA
>JAGWVO010000523.1 GCA_018970845.1 Planctomycetota bacterium | reverse complement strand
TGCATCCGCACCTTCGACCTGAGGCCCGACAAGGCCGGCCCGATGGCCCTGCCCGGGCAGTCGGCCCGCGGGTTCGACTGGAGGCTCGTGCTGGATTCCCCTCCCATGCGCCGCCTGTTCCGCGAGCAGGTCAGGGCGATCGTCCGCGCCGCGGAAGCCGGGCCGGCCCGGCTGCTCATTCCCCTTGTCAGCGCCACCGAACTTCTCGACTTCGCCTGCGAGACGCTGGCGGAGGCCCGCGCCTCGCTTGCCCGCGAGGGACTCGCCGACAACACCCCGGTCGAACTTGGGATCATGGTCGAGAACGCCGGCGCCCTGCCGCTTTTGCCCCAGTGGCTGCCCAGGGTTGACTTCGTTTCCCTGGGCACCAACGACCTTTTCGCCTCGGCGCTCGGCGTCAGCCGCGACGACCCCGTCGCGGGGGTTGGCATCGACTTCCTGCATCCCGGCCTGCTGCGCATCATCCACGGCGTGATCCGAGAGGCCAGCTCCCTCGGCAAGCCGGTGACCGTCTGCGGCGAGATGGCCGCCGATCCGCTCGGCGCGATCGCGCTGGCCTCGCTCGGCGCCAGCAGGCTCAGCGTGCCGGTGCGCTCACTGCGGCAGGTTCGCAAGGTGCTGGCCTCGAGGCTGGGCGCGCCCGCCGATGAATTGGCCCGCGCGCTTTTGGCCGCCACCCGGGCCTCGGAAGTGCGCGCGCTGCTGGCCTCCCACAACGCCTGACAAGCCTGTCGGTTGGACCGGCCCCTCGCCGGTGGTACACTCCCCGTGCCGATTTTCGCCACGGAGAAACCACCATGAACCGGTTCGCCTGCCTCGCCATCGCCCTTGCCGCCTCGACACTCTCGCGCGGCCAGGAACTCAAGAAGGACATCCCCTACGCCAACCCCGCCTTGGAACGGCAGGTGCTTGATGTCCACGCTCCCAAGGACGCCAAGAACCTTCCCGTTGTCTTCTGGATTCACGGGGGCGGCTGGCAGACGGGCGATAAGTCATCGGTGCAGATCAAGCCCGCGGCCTTCAACGAAAAAGGCTTCGTCTTTGTCTCGACCAACTACCGCCTTCTGCCCAAGGTGGACATGGAAACAATCATCCGCGATGTCGCCAAGGCGGTGCGCTGGACGCGGGAAAACATCGCTTCCCACGGCGGTGATCCGTCGCGGATCTTCATCATGGGGCATTCGGCGGGCGCCCAGCTCGCCGCCATCGTCTGCACCGACGACCGATACCTCAAGGCCGAGGGCGTGCCTCTTTCCTGCGTCAAGGGATGCGTGCCCGTCGACGGCGACACCTTCGATGTTCCGGCGATCATCGAGGTGGCCGAGACCCGCTGGCGGACCCACGGCCTGCCGATGGCCACCTTCGGGCACCGGGTCAAGTTCGGCAACGATCCGGCCAAGCACAAGGATTTCTCGGCCGTCACTCATGTGGCCAAGGACAAGGGCATCCCTCCCTTCCTGATCATTCATGTCGCCGACCACCCCGACACCACGGCCCAGGCGCTGAGGCTGGCCAACACGCTCAAGGCGGCCGGCATACCGGCAACCCTTTATGGCGGTCGCGAGACCAGCCACAACCGGATCAATGCCGACCTCGGCAAGCCCGGGGATCCCGGCACGGCGGCCTTGTTCGCCTTCGTGGAAAAAGCCTTGGGTAAATGACTTGGGAAGAACGGGCCGGTTCCATGCGACTCTTGCACATGGAACCGGTGCCAAATCCCGCCTCTTTGTCCCATAAAATCAATCTAATGCGATGATTGCTTTGCGTTTCAAACAAGATTATTCTATTTCAAACAATTCATGGATCCGTCGTCATGCTCCCCGTGCGACTGCTTCTTTCGGCGATTTTCGCCGGCTGCCTTATTTTGCCAGCTGGATGCTCGGGTTCGGCGCCACCGCCCAGCCTTGATTCGCCATCAGCCAAGAACCTTGAAAAACTCGGGGACGCCTACCTGCGCGCCACCGTGCAACTCAACAGGCCTCCCGCCAACGAAAAGGAACTGATGCCGTTCCTCAAGGAGCAGGGCAAGCCGGAGCAAATCATCGTTTCACCCGTTGACAAGGAAAAGTATGTCATTGTCTGGGGAGTGGAACTCCGAATGATGAAGGAGACAGGCACCGCGATTCCCGTTGTCGCCTACGAAAAGAAGGGCGAGGGCGGCAAGCGTCATGTCCTGCGGGGCAGGACGGATGTCTACACGCTCACGGAAGGCGAATTGCGGCAATCCGTGTTGCCCAAGGGGCATTCTTTTCCTTTTTGATCCCATCATTTCCATCAGGGAGGGCATGACATGTCGGCACGATCCAGGCGCCCGGGCTTCACGCTGATCGAACTGCTCGTGGTGATCGCCATCATCGCGGTTCTGATCGGCCTGTTGGTGCCAGCCGTTCAGAAGGTGCGTGAGGCGGCCAACCGCATGAGCTGCACCAACAACCTCAAGCAGAT
>JAGWVO010000522.1 GCA_018970845.1 Planctomycetota bacterium | reverse complement strand
TATCCATGGATTCCGGATTTGCAATGAAACTAGTCTACCATCGGCCGGTGATCGATCAAGCGGATAACTCCACTCGTGGTGTAGAGTAGGAAAGGCCTCCTGACGCCCCGCCCCCTTGAGGTTCCATGAGCCAGGCCACGAACAACGATTTGCCGGTTGTGAGGCTGAAATCGCCCCGCCGGTTCCTTCATCCTTGGATATTCCAGCGGTTGGTGGAAAAACCGTCGGGCCGCGTCTCCAACGGCAGCCTTGTGAAGGTCGTCGATCCCGATGGCCGTTTCATGGGTCGGGGCATTTTCAACTGGCATTCCCGAATCGCCATCCGGGTGTTGTCCAACAACGAGGATGAGCCGCTCGATGACGGGTTCTTCACAAAACGGGTGAATGCCGCGGTTTCCCTCAGGCGCGACATGCTGCGCCTCGACGCCACCACCAATGCCTACAGGGTGATCAATTCTGAGGCCGATGGCCTGAGCGGACTGATCGTTGACCGTTTCAACGACCTGCTGGTGATGGAATTCTTTTCCTCGGGCATGTACCGGCTCAAGGACAGGCTGATACCGCTGCTGCTGGCCCACTTCCCCGACTCGCGGGTTTACTGGTTCGCCGAGGAGCATGTCCAGAAGCAGGAATCATTCGACTGCCATCCGCCGGCGGTAACCGGCCCATGCGTCGTCACGGAAAACGGGTTGCGTTTCAGGGTGCAGCCCGGCTTCAAGCACAAAACAGGATTCTTCGCCGACCAACGGGACAACCGCCTGCGCCTCGCCCAATACTGCGAAGGCAAGAGGGTGCTCGACATCTGCTGCAACACCGGCGGTTTCGCCGTCTACGCCGCGGCGCTGGGCAAGGCGCGGGAAGTCGTGGGCCTCGACCTCGACGAAACGGCGCTGGAACTGGCCCGCCAAAATGCCGGATTGAACCAGACACGCCCCAGGTGGGTCCAAGCCGACCTTTTTCCGTGGCTTCGCGACGCGATCACCCAGAAAAACCAGTTCGATGTGGTGATCCTCGATCCAGCCAAGCAAACCAGGGACCGCGACGAGGTCGACATGGCCTTGCGCCGATATTTCGACATGAACCGTCTCGCCTTGCAGGTGGTCCGCGAGGGAGGCATTCTGGTGACATGTTCCTGCACGGGGTTGGTGGGTGAACCGGACTTCCTGGAGTGCGTTCGGCGCGCCGCAAGGGCGGCCGGCCGCGTCACCCAGGTGCTGGCGATTCATGGCGCCGGGTCCGACCACCCGTACCAGTTGCAGGTCCCCGAGGGACGATACCTGAAGGTGGTGTTCCTGCGCGTGCTCGAGGCTGGAGAACCGCTCGCGGCACCGGAACATCGCCGGGAGGAACCGGAACAATGAAAAGCGCCTTTTTGGCCGTCCTTCTGACCGTTGGTATCGGCTTGGCCTGGTCTTTCGTGGTGATGGCGGCGCCCACGACCGTCCATGCCGGAAGGGGCTACAAAAGCCCGCTTGATATCGCGGCCATTCCCAAAAGCACCCGGGCCATCGTCGCCAATCGCGATTCAGGCGGCGTGTCGATCATCGATCATGCCTCCGGCAAGGTGATCATCGAACTGCCGACCGGCGCGAAGCCGTTCGCGGTGGCCTGCGCCAACGACGGAACCCGCGCCGCCGTCAGCAATCTCTGGGATGGAACCGTCTCGATCATCGACCTGGCCGCGCCGCGGGTTGCCTTCACTGCCGCCGTGGGAAGCCAACCCAGGGGATTGGCTTTTTCAGCCACCGGCAAGGAACTCTTCGTGGCCCTGGGAGGGGAAAACGCCGTCGCGCGCCTCAACACCGCCGATGGCCGCGTTTCCGCCCGCTGGCCCTGCGAGGGAGAGCCCCGAACCCTGGTCGTGATTCCCAAGTCCGGTGTCGTGGCCGTGGGAAGCACCCGCTCGGCGAGGGTCCGGGGCTTCGATCCCGCCACGGGCAAGCAACTCTGGCAAAGATCTCTCCATGACAGTTTCAACCTGCTCGGACTGGCGGCCCATCCCTCGGGAGACCAGATTGTTTCCACCTTCGTTTTCCACAGGCACCACGCGATCGCGCGCAACAACATCGAGCAGGGATGGGCCCTCGACAACCGCGTGGCCCGCATACGGCCTGAACCGGGTGACGACCTCACATACGACCAGATCTCGCTCGACAGCCGGGGCCAGGCCGTGGCCGATCCAACGGGAATCGCCTTCAGCGCCGATGGAGCCCACATGGCCATCACCTCGGCGGGCGCGCAGGAACTCCTGCTGGTGCCCGCCGCGAAGGTACCCTGGTCGAACGGCGATCCGGGAGACTTTGTCGACAGCGCCTTGGAGTTTCCGGTCAGGTTGCTCCGCAGGATCGACTTGGGCGGACGCCCCCAAGGCTTGGCGTTCTCGGGTGGCAAGGTTCTCGTGGCCAACGCCATCTCCGATCGAATCCAGGTGATCGATGTGGCCTCCGGACATCTGGAGA
>JAGWVO010000521.1 GCA_018970845.1 Planctomycetota bacterium | reverse complement strand
CACTCGTTTCTTGGCGGCGGGGCAGCGCTCGAGTTGCTCATGGAATATGGCGCCGAGGTCGCGCGCGCCGCCGGGGGGGAAGAGGTCTTCCAAGCCCGACACAACTCCCACGGAAACGATGTTGTCCTTGAGCGGGATATACCAGAACCAGCCCTTCTTTCCCTGGGTGGCCAATACGAGGGTCGCTCCCTCGTCGAGGCGGCCCGGTTCGCGCGCGGCACCCTCGTAATAGGTCCAAACGCTCGACTTGCGCAGCAGTGGGTCGGGCTTTTTCAGCCCCAGTTTGTTCGCGATGAGGGCTGTCTGGCCGGTCGCGTCGATCACCACATCCGCGGCGATGTCGAACTCGGATCCGTTTTTGGGGATGAGCCGGGCTCCCGTGGCCTTGCCGTTTTCCATGTGAACATCGCGGGCGCTGTGGCCCTCCAGCACCGTGGCTCCATGAATCCGGGCGTTGTCGACGAGCATCGAATCGAATTCGCTGCGCACCACCTGCCAGGTTTGGGCGCTTTCGTGGGGGTTGTTCTCGAAGAAATAAAACGGCTGTGATTCCTTGCCCGTTTCGGTGACAAACTGGACTGAGAATTTTGGCGTGTGTCGGCTTCCCTTCATGCGGTCGATCACGCCCAATCGCCTGAGAGTGTGGTAAGTGTCGGGCATCAGGGACTCGCCGATGTGAAACCTCGGGCCCTTTTCCCGCTCCACTAGCACAGTCTTGAGGCCCGCCTGGGCGCACAGGGCCGCCGCGGTCGATCCCGCGGGCCCGCCACCAAGAACCAGAACCTGGGTTCGCCGTTCATTGAGGGCAATCATGGCATCTCCCCTGAAGATTGTTGTTCAAACAACTAATAGCCGGCCCGGCGGCCGGGGTCAAGTTGTTCCCCGCCTTGTTTGGCTTCCTGTTGCCCGCGGAGGCTTCGAAGTTGTCTAATGGAGGTGTCACATCACGGGGGATGGCCATGAGTGAAGAAACGATTTCCATGCGGTGCCCCAGTTGCCGCTCGGCGCTGCGGGTACCGGCTTCCTTCGCCGGAAAAACCGCCCGCTGCCGCAAATGCCAGTCGTCGTTCACCGTTGAGGCCCCCGCCGCAAAGGTACCCCAACCCGCTCCCTCGCCCCGGCCGTCCCGCCCGGTTCCGCCAACTCCGCCCGCCCCGGTTTATTCTCCGGCTGTCAACTCGCCCCGGCCTGCTCCCGCTCCGGTTCCCGCCGCCCCCGCGCCCATGCCCGCCCAATCGGCCCCCAAACCACCCGCCGCGCCCGCACCACGCCGGAGGCGCAGCACACCCATGGGCGCCTGGGTGGCCTTGTTGCTCATGACGGCCGTCACGCTGACCACCTCCAGCGCCGCGGCTTACCTATATTTGGGGACCGGTTTCAGGGGCGGCATGGCCGACCAGGGAGAGCACCAGGTGGCCGAGGGGGAAGCCGCGCCCCAGGCGGAAGCCAAGAAAGGCGCAACCAAGGGAAGCCCCCAGTCCGTCAACGCTCCCTTCCCGCGCAGGGCCCTGTTCATAGCCGTCAATAATTACCTGTTCAACAACCCGGTCCAACAGGGGCCTGGAAACGGTTGGAAAGGGCTCGACAAACTGCAGCGCAACTTTGAGGTATACCTGCGCTTCCCACCCTCCCAAACGCTGCAGGTCAGCGACGCCGTCCCGGGGTCGCCCCCTCCCACCCGTCAGGTGATCGAGAAGACAATCGAATCGTTCACCTCATCCTCCCGGTCGCAGGACAGCATCGTGCTCTGGTTCACCGGGCATGCCGCCATGGCGGGCGACAAGGCTTGCCTGGTGCCTATCGAGGGCGAACTCGACAACCCGGCCAGCCTGATCCCCTTGGAAACGGTTTTCAAGGCCCTCAAGGACTCCAAGGCGCGCCAGAAGCTGCTTGTGCTGGATGTTTGCCATTACAACCCTTCCATCGGCCAGGAGAGGCCCGGCAGCGATCCGTTGGCCGAGGCCCTTGAGAAGCAGGCCAGCGAGGCTCCTGAAGGTGTGCAGGTCTGGCTTCCCTGCCAGAAAGACCAGAACTCCTTCGAAACCGATGAAAACCCGATGGGAGTGTTCGCCTCGACGCTTCACGATGTTCTCAAGCGTGTGCCGCCGGGTTCCCAGGAGCGGGAAAAGCCGGTGGACTTCGAGGCCCTCAACACCTTGGTGATGAAAGGCGACTTGAAGGGCAATGGCCCTCCCATCCTGGGAATGATGGACCGGCTTGAAGGGGCCAAGCGGGATGGCAAGCAAGGCGAAATGGCCAGCAAGCTCTACGGCAAGGCCGCGACTGGGGGAGACTTCAATCCCGAAGATCCGCTGCCTCCAAGGCTTTCCGCCGCCACGCCCGCGAAGCCCGACGCGGCGAGCGTGGCCCTGATGAACGATGTGTTCAAGGAGATATCCACACCGCCGATCAAGCAGGGGCACGAGGACAAGGCCCTGCGAGTGGAACTGTTGCCACCGGTGCC
>JAGWVO010000520.1 GCA_018970845.1 Planctomycetota bacterium | reverse complement strand
CAAAATGTCAGCCGCCCAAGCGGATCATAGACTAGTCATCATTACTGGGACGAGGGTTCACCCGTGAACAAATGGCTCACCGTTTGCCCAACCAAGGATTTGCCTGATGGATCGTGCAAAACCGTGGATAGCGGCATGAAAGTCATCGCCGTATTCAATTCCGGCGGCGAACTTCATGCGATCGATGACTTTTGTCCACACATGGGCGCGGCACTCAGTGGCGGCCATGTCGAGGATGGCATGGTGACCTGCCCTTGGCATGCCTGGAGATTTCGTCTTTGTGACGGAGCGTGGGCGGATAATCCCAAGATCCGCATTGGAAGTTACGCGGTCAGGGAAAATCATGGAATTATTGAGGTCAATTTGCCAGATTCTCCCAGTCCTTGACCCTATTTCACGCCCCCCTTAGCTTTGACTCATTCCATTCCCACACCGCCTTGCAGACCCATTCGAGGATCATCCGATGTCGAGCACTCCAGCGGAAACGCCCAAATCACAGACACCTGCCAAACAAAGCTATCCCGACACCATCAGGATTTATGGCCATTCAATGCTGTTTTATTTCTGGCCCGTCTGGTTGCTTGGGTACCTCTTCGCGCTGATCACCCTGATCGACGGCCATTACATGGCCCTGGTTCCTCAATCAGCCAACCAGGGCAAGGCCACAATCCAGCAACTGGATCAGCACAAGGAATGGGAAGGCAAGAAAGTTCAAGTCATTTTTGCCGATGAAACCGCCAAGCCACCCATGGATTTGACCAGCCGCCACATGACCAAATATCCATTGCCAGGGGTGATCTTCGCGCTTGTATTGGCAATTGTTGTGTTTGTGACGAATGTCACGCTTCGAGGCCTGATGTCCTACATGGTGATTGCCTCGCTGGTGATCCTTGCGTTGCTTATCTACTCTTTTGGCCTTTTCCCTCACCTGGCAAACTATGTCGCCCTACTCGACATCAGGATCAACATGGGAGGCTACTTATTCATCTCAACACTTCTCGTGATCATCTGGGCTTTGGCGTTCTACTTTTTTGACAAACAAACTTATGCCGTCTTCACTACAGGTCAGGTGAAGGTTTGCGCTGAAGTTGGTGAAGGTGAAAAAGTCTACGATGTGACCGGCCTTCACTTCGAAAAACAGCGAAGCGACCTTTTCCGTCATATCCTTTTAGGATTTGGTTCCGGAGACTTGATCGTCAGAACAACCGGTGCGGATACAAAGGAGTTCCGGTTTGACAATGTCCTCAATATCGACAAGAAACTGAAGGACATTGAACAACTGATCGGCAGCAAGAAGCAGGTGACCGTCAACCCTTCGTGAATCGGATCAGGATGGATTTGCATGGAATGCAAAGGGAGTGGGGCGGATACCTACCCGCCCCACCCTCATGTTAGCCATTCTGGGGATATTCGACTTACTCAATTGGTTCCTTGACCATCATGACGAAATGATTGCCCTTCTTTTCGGGCTTTTCATTATTAAGTTTTTCCGCATGGTCTCGCGCTTCCTTCTGCTGGTTGAATGGATAAGTGGCAACCCGGTTTTGCGAATTGCCAAACACAACCCAAACAGCGCGCATCGGACCAGTCTTGGCCCCTTTTTTGGCCTTGGGTTTCTTGGCGACCTTGGCTTTGGCCTTTGATTTCTTAGGCTTTTTCAGGAGTTCCGGATCAATCTCGTCCTCACCCTCGGGTTCGGTTTCCCCCAAGTCGTCATCGAGGTCATCGTCAGCGACATCCGCTCCGTCCTCGTCATCCACATCGTCATCATCGGAGTCGTCATCGGCTTCATCAGTCTCTTCGACTTCCTCCTCCTCATCATCAACCTTCTTTTTCTTCTTTGATTTCTTGGCTTCCTCTTTTTCTTTTTCACGAGCCTCATAAGCCTCGTGCTCCGCGCGCTTTTCCTTCCGGTTGATCGGACGCTTGGCCATCTCATGCACCCCTTGGCGAACCCGCAAAAAACTAGGCAAGAACAGGAACGATAGCGGAAAATAGCCTTTGCGACAAGCCAGCCAACCGACATCACTTCTCAAGAGCTAACATCTAATATGAAGACATTACAAAAACCTTGGCCATCATGAACATGAATCCCTGCTTTCCCGATGTCGCCTTTCATTTCTTGCATGGGCTATTGGACTGTTTTTGGAAATCAACTGCCAGAATCCACTTGAAGAATCACAAGTCATGACTCCGTCCCCGGCCCTTAGCGGCTTCCTGCAGCCTGTCAGGGATTGGTTCACCGCGGAATTGGGTGAACCAACAGCGGCACAAAAGCTTTCATGGCCGGTCATCGCCAACCGGGAAAACGCCCTTCTGCTGGCTCCCACAGGATCAGGAAAAACCTTGTCGGCATTCTTGGCTTGCCTGGATAGGCTATGGCGCCAAGAAAAGAGCGCGGGAGTGAAAGTCCTTTACCTTTCGCCGCTGAAGGCCCTCAACAACGACATCGAACGCAACCTCAGAAG
>JAGWVO010000043.1 GCA_018970845.1 Planctomycetota bacterium | reverse complement strand
ACCTGGATTGGATAGAGGAACCACTCGGAAACTTGCCATCCAATCCGGTGATGCCATGGAGAAAGGTGCGGCAGGGCCTCCTTGTGAATGACGGCGTCCACCAAGGCTTGAAAGCCGATTTCCCGGGAAGCCATGGCCACCCAAAGCAGTCCCGCGGCTGTTTCCATGGCGATGGCTATCAAATGCCCGGGTCCAACAAGAATGCGCGGATCACGCCGCCAGCAAGCCAGGCCCAAAACCGCCGAGTGAAGGAAAAGCGGCGCCGTCCACTTTGTCCAAAATCCCAAGCCTGAGATAAGGCCCGCCATTGCCCACCAAAACGCCGACCTTGGAAGGGAAGGCGCGTCCAGACCCATTGCCAATGCGATCCATGAAAAGGCCACAAACGCCGTCAGCACCATGTCGAGTTCGGCGGAAGGAACCTGCCCGAGCCAGCCAACCGCCATGGGAAAGATGAATCCGGCCTCGACGGCCGCGGGCGATCCATGGTGCTTCCAAAGGGATGCGACCACCGCAGCTGACATCATCGCCATCGCCACCACCGAGGGCCACCTCGCCAAAGGCAAAGGCAAGTCTCCCCACCAGCGCGCCGGCAGGGCGACCATCCAGTAGGCAAGTGGGGGTTTTGTGGCCAGAATCTCGCCATCAAGCCGGGGTACCACGGTGAAACCATCGCGCGCCATGGCCCATGCCAGGCGTGAACGCAGTCCCTCATTGCGGAAAAAATCGCCCGATCCCATTCCCGGAAGGCAAACGCAAGCCAGGGTCCATGTTGCCAAGAGCAAAATTTCACGATTCATTCACATGGCCCCGGGCGATTTCATGGTTCAATCTTCTAACCTGTCCGGGTGAGGCTCGATAGCCGGTTTGGCCGCATTACTTTCGGAGTTTTTCCCATGCGAGGTTTCGGACTGCTGGCCGGCGTCGCCGCGTGCGCCCTGGCCACGGGTTGCGCTGAACGAGGCGGGTCCCATGGCAAGGGCGATTCCACCGGGCCGGCATCCGGCGCTGTTGTCCGCATCCGGGCGACAGGTTCCAGCTTTGTCGAGCGCATGATGAAAAAATGGGCTCCGTCGTTTGAGACCCAGGGCGCCCGCATCGATTATCAGGCGACAGGCTCGGGCAAGGGCATCCAGGACATGCTGAGCGGTGAAACTGAATTCGGTTGCACCGACGCCCCACTCTCAGCCGACCAGATCTCCAAGGCCGGCGGCGCCGACAAGGTGGCTCAGGTTCCCCTGGTGATGGGCGGGGTTGTCGTCGTCTACAACCTGCCCGAGCTCAAGTCGCCCGTGAGGCTGGATGGCCCGACCATCGCCTCGATCTACCTTGGCGACATCAAGAACTGGAATGACGCCGCCATCGCCAGGCTGAATGAGGGGACGAACCTTCCCGACAAGCAGATCACCGTCTGCCAGAGGGCCGACGGCAGCGGCACCAGCTTCATCTTCACCAACTACCTCAGCGCGGTAAGTCCTGGCTGGAAGTCGAAGGTGGGCGCCGGCACCCAGCCGGCCTGGCCCGTGGGACAAGGCGGCCAGAAGAACGCCGGCGTCGCCAGCCTTGTCGAGCAAACCCCCGGAGCGATCGGTTATGTCGAGCTTTCCTTCGCGCTGGAAAAGAAGAACCTCAAGAGCGCGGTTCTGAGGAACGCGGCGGGCAAGTTCATCGAGCCATCGCTCGACGCTGTCACCGCCGCCGCCGGATCCCTGAAGGACATTCCTGACGACCTCGTGGTTAGCCTGAACAACCTTCCTGGCGACGGAAGCTATCCGGTCTGCGGCACCGTCTGGGCCGTTTTCAAGAAGGATCTCAGGTCGGACAAGCTCGCCGCCATCGTCAAGGCCCTGTCCTGGGCCCTTTCGGACGAGGGACAAAAGTCGGCACCTGGCGAAAACTACGCGCGCCTTCCGGAGGCGATCGCCTCGAAGGCCAAGGCCATGCTAGGCTCATTGGCCAAGTAGCGGGGTGGGGCGCATGAGCGCTGTTTCGCCAACGACCAAGCCGGTGGGTGACTGGGGCAGCGCGGTCTTGCGCGCCCTGACCGCCGGCGCGGCCTTTTTGCCGCCGCTTGCCCTCGTCCTTTCAGCGTCCGTGCTGGCTCTCCAGGCCAGGCCCGCCCTTGAGGCCCAAGGTTGGGGCTTTTTCACCTCGGGGGAATGGAATGTCGCCCAAGGGCGTTTCGGCGCCCTGCCTTTCGTCTATGGCACCCTTGTCACCAGCGCCATCGCGATGCTTGTCGCCGTGCCCGTAGGCATCGGCGCGGCGACCTACCTGGCGGAAATCGCCAAGCCGGCCATCCGGCTCACGGCCGGATTCCTCGTGGAACTTTTGGCGGCCATCCCGTCGGTTGTTTACGGGTTCTGGGGCATTATCTTCCTTGTGCCCTTGCTTCAGTCGGCCTACGCCGCCGTGGGACTCCAGGCGACGGGCGGACGCGGCTTGCTGACCGCCGGACTGGTGCTGGCCCTGATGGTGGTTCCCTATATCACGGCCGTCACCCTCGACGCCCTGCGCGCCGTGCCAGTCACCCAGAGGATGGGAGCCTACGCCCTGGGTGCGACCCGCTGGCAGACCATCTGGAGCGTGGTCCTCCCGAACGCCCGTTCGGGGATCATCGGCGGCGGATTCCTCGCCTTGGGACGGGCATTGGGCGAAACCATGGCGGTCGCCATGGTCATCGGCAACTCGGCCAAGGTTCCCTTGTCGGTCGCCGAGCCGGGTTATTCCATTCCCGCGGTCATCGCCAATGAGATGCCCGGTGCCGCCGATGACCGGCACCGATCCGTCCTTGTGGCGTTGGGCCTGGTTCTCTTTGTGGTTTCGGTGGCCATCAACCTGCTCGCCCGATGGTTGCTGAAGCGCACCGCGCTGCCGTCCCAACCGGCAAGCGAGCCTCCTTCCTCCGGCAATGATGTGCCCGCGGTCAAGCTCGCGCTGGCCCAGGCGTCGATTCCGCTTCCTCCCGTGAGTCCGTGGCCGGCGCGGTTCAACTTCCTCATGACATTCGTGCTGATGCTGTGCGTGGTCATCCTCATGGTGCCGCTCTTCCATATCTTCTGGCAGGTCACCTCGGCCGGCGCCGGGCAACTGAGCGCCGATTTCTTCCTTCATGCCGCCAACACCCAGGTGAATGGGGAATCCCGTCCCGGACTCGGCCATGCCATCATCGGAACGATGATGCTCGTGGGCTGGGCCACGGTCATCGCCGCTCCCATGGGCGTGCTCGCGGCCGTCTACTGCGTCGAGTACCGCAAGACCAAGCTGGCCAAGGCGGCGCGCTTCTGCGCGGAAATCCTCACGGGCGTTCCCAGCGTGCTGGTCGGACTGGTCGCCCATGCCATGCTCATCCAGTTGCTGGGCCGGTGGCTGGCCCCGCATCCGACCGGCTGGGCCGGGGTCTTCGCCCTTTCGATCATGATGATGCCGATCGTCCTTCGCACCGCCGAGGAAGCGCTGCTGACGGTTCCCGACACCCTGCGGCGGGCCAGTTACGCCCTCGGGGCGACCCCGGCGCAAACCATCCTCCGGGTCATCCTGCCGGCCGCGACCACCGCGATTGTCACCGGCGTCTTCCTCGGAATGGCTCGCATTGCCGGTGAAACCGCTCCACTGCTGTTCACTGCCGGCAACAGCAACTACTGGCAGCCCGGGCTCGAGGACGGGATCCATCCGCTTTTCGTGGTATCCGACATGTCCGAAAGAATGCCTTTCCTGACATATTACATTTACAATTACGCCATGAGCGACAAGCTCGAGGAGCAGCATCTCGCCTGGTGCGGCGCCTTTGTGCTGCTCACCTTCGTCCTGGCCGTGAACATCGCCATGAGGGTTGTCGCCGGAAGGGGCGGCGTCGCCGCCAGCAGGTCCGGCTGATAACCGGTTCGGGGAACCGCCTCCGTGTCCGTCGCCGCCTCCAATCCCGGATCCGGAACCGTTGGAGCGACGGCCGCCAAGCCAAGCGGGACGGATCGCCTTTTCCGCAGGTTCCTGTATCCCATGGCATCCCTGGTCGCGGCGATGTGCCTGGCCGCGGAGATCGCGCTGGCGGTGTTTGTTCCGTCGGCCACTTGGGAGTTTCACCTCGGCGTTGCCGTCACCGGCCTTTTCGGCGCCGGCTGGGCCGTGTTCATGGCCTGGAGCGTGTCCCGTTCGGTTTCCCGCCCGTTGAACGAGCTTGTCGCGTTCGCCGAACGCACCGGACAGGGTGGCGGCCCGGTCGCCGCGATGCCCGTTTCCGATGCCGGTGAATTGGTCGAGTTGGCGAAGGCCTTCAACAGGATGGCGGACAGGCTTGCCTCGCAGATCGCGCAGATCGACGAGGAAACTGACCAATTGCGTGCCATCCTCGGCGGCATGGTCGAAGGGGTGCTGGCGCTTGATGCCGAGCAGCGGGTCTTGTTCGCCAATGAGCGGGCGATTGATCTCCTCGACCTTTCGGCCAGTCGGCGGCCCGAGGGCAGGAGGCTATGGGAAATGGTCCGGCAAAGGCCGGTGATAGCGGCCGTCGAGGAGGCGATGGGGGGCGCCGAACCCGTTAGGAAGGAACTTTCCTGGCCGGGAGCCAAGGCCAGAAGCCTGGCCGTGCACGCCGCCCGCCTCCCTTTCGGTCCGGAAGGCCGTTCGAGGGGGGCCGTCGTCGTTCTGCACGACACCACCGAACTCCGCAGGCTCGAGAGGCTCAGGCAGGAATTCGTGGCCAATGTGTCGCATGAACTGAAAACTCCGCTCTCGGTCATCAAGATTTGCGCCGAGACGCTCCAGTCGGGCGCCATGGATGACTTGGAGCAAAGGGGAAGGTTCATCGACCAGATCATTCAGCAGGGCGAAAGGCTCGGTTATCTCATCGTCGACTTGCTCAGCCTTGCTCGCATCGAGTCGGGCCAGGAGATTTACGCTCCGCAGGCTGTCCCGCTCGGCAAGGCCCTCGGCGCCTGCCAGGAACGGCTTAGGGAGCGCGCCGAGGCCCGCCGCCAAACCATCGTGCTTGAAGGCGGCGTTGGTCGCTGCGATGTTTGGGTCGACGAGGAGTCGCTCGCTCAAATCCTCGACAACCTTGTCGACAACGCCGTGAAATACACCCCCGAAGGCGGGCAAATTCGCCTGGGTTGGTCGTCCGGTGACGACCACGCGAGCTTCACCGTCACGGACAACGGCATCGGAATTCCGGCGCAAGACCTACCCCGGATCTTTGAACGGTTTTACCGGGTGGACAAGGCGAGAAGCCGGGAAATGGGCGGAACGGGACTGGGCCTTTCGATCGTGAAGCACATGCTGCAGGCGCAAGGCGGGCTAATCGCCGCCAAGAGCATTCCAGGCAAGGGGACAAGCTTCACGGTCACCCTGCCGAGGGCTTGATTGTCAGCGGTCTGTTGGCTTTTCGCGGGGGGCCGGGCTCGGGCTCTCAGACGGCGGATGCCTCGAGGCTGGGTGAGGGCGTTCCCACCCAACCGGCCTTCACCAGCACCTCCTCGATTTCCGGACGCGACATTTCCTCGCGCTGGGTCAGTTCCTCGACGAAGGCGTCAAGCAGGTTCCGGTTCGATTGAAGCAGGCCAAACGCCTTCTGGTCGGCCTCGCGAAGGATCTTGGAAACCTCCTCGTCGATCACCAGGGCCATGCCCTCGCTGAAATCGCGGGCCTCGTGGATTTCCTTGCCGAGGAAAACATGCTCCTCTCCGGTGCGGAACGCCATCGGGCCTACCCTGTCGGACATTCCCCAGTGGGCGACCATCATGCGGGCCCTGCGGGTCGCCTTCCGGAGGTCGGACTCGGCGCCGGCGTAAGGCTGGTTGTAGACAAGCACATCGGCGGCCCGACCACCCAAGGTCATCACCAGTTCCCGCTCGAACTGGTCCCGGCCATGGTGGAACCTGTCCTCATCCGGAACGGTGATGGTGACCCCCAGGCTTTGCCCCCGGGGAATGATGGAAACCTTCTGGGGCCTGTCCGCGCCCGGCATCAGCCAGGTGACCAGCGCGTGGCCGGCCTCATGGTTGGCGATCCGCTTCTTGTCGTCGCCCGTGAGGACCTCCTCGCGCTTGGGGCCAATCAGCACCCTGTCCGCGGCGCGTTCAAAATCGGCCATGTGAAGGCGGTCCTTGCCCTCGCGCGTCGCCAGCAGCGCCGCCTCATTGGCGAGGTTGCGCAGGTCGGCTCCCGTCATGCCCACCATCTTGCGGGCGATCAGTTCCAGGTTCACATCGTCGGACAGGGGCTTGTTCCGCGTGTGAACCTTGAGGATCGCGAGCCTTCCCTGCCATGTGGGGCGTTCCACGGTGATGTGGCGGTCGAACCGGCCGGGGCGCAGCAGGGCCGAATCGAGGACATCCGGCCGGTTGGTCGCCGCCATCACGATCACGGTCTCGGAAGGCTGGAAACCGTCCATTTCCGAAAGGATTTGATTGAGCGTCTGCTCGCGTTCGTCACTTCCGCCGCCGACTCCGGCGCCACGCATACGGCCCACGGCGTCGATCTCGTCGATGAACAGGATGCAGGGGGCGTTTTCCTTGGCCGTCTTGAACATGTCGCGGACCCGGCTGGCGCCCACGCCGACGAACATCTGGATGAATTCGGAACCATTGATGCTGTAAAAGGGAACCCCGGCCTCGCCCGCCACGGCCTTGGCCAAGAGCGTCTTGCCCGTGCCGGGGGAACCGAACAGCAGCACGCCCTTGGGAACGGTGGCTCCCAACCGGGTGAACTTTTCCGGGCTTTTCAGGAAATCAACGATTTCCCGCAGTTCGGCCTTGGCGTTTTCCATCCCCGCGACATCTTCGAAGGTGATCCGCGTCTTGCCCTTCTCGTACTTCCTGGCCGGGCTCCGGATGTAGTTGCTCAGGAAACCGCCCCCGAGCGGGTCGCGCATGCGGGGCAGGATGAAGAAGAACAGGGCCAGGATCACGATCGCAGGCAGGAAGAACATGATGAGCGTGCCGATGCCCGCGAGCGGATCCTCCTCCTGAACGATCGTGATTTTGCCTCCGGCGCTCAGTTCCTGCAGGCGAGCCAGGAGCTTGTCATCCTTTTGCGGCAGCCTGACCTCAAACCGGCTGTTGGATTTCTTCCCGTCGGAGAACTCCAGGGTTTGCTCCTTGCCGTCCTTGCCCTTGTGGAGCGATACCTCAAGGCGGGTTTCGTCGCGGTAAACGACTTTCGCGATCTTGGCCGCCTCGTCGGCCTTGCCAAGCGCCTCGAGGAATTGGCTGTAGGCGATGCTGCCGCGGCCTTGGAGATTGTTGCCGAAAAACACAAGGAACAACACGGCGCCAACCAGTGCCAGCCAGAACCATGAGCCGACATTGCCTCCACCCGGTCCGCGGCGGCGAGATCGCTGGTTGTCGTCGTTCTGGGAATTCGGGTCGGAGGACATCAATGAAGTTCACGCCGTGCTGATGTTTGGCACCGGCCGCCGGTCACGGATTTCCCGCAGCGCGATGATCGGAACCATTCCGGTTCCTTGATTTATGATGATATCTTAGGGTTCCGGTGGCATTCCGCACAAGTCGCCATCAACCTCCCGTCATCTCACCCGGCCGGTTCCTGCGGGGCCTGTCCTGGAGTTTCAACCGGCTTGGTCTTGGCATTGAGGAACGCCGCCAGCTCGGCGAAGCTTCCAAGCGGATTGCGGCCCGCCAAGGCTTCCTCGGATATTTGCGGCTTGGCCGCTTCGGGCCTTGGGTTCCTTCGCGGTCCGGGAGTGGAGGCCGGTGTGGCCGCCTCGGGAGACTGCGCGGCGTCAGGGGTGGTTTTGTTGCCATCCCTGCGGCCACGGGGCGAATCCATTTCCTTGCGCGTCTTCCCGCGCGGGGGAAGGGCCGACTTGGGCCTTTCAGGGGGGGTGCGTCCACCAGCGCCATCGGGGCGTCGCCTGTCATCAGGTCGCCTTGGACGGCGATCATCGGCCTGGCCGCGGTCGGGCCCCGGGCCCCTGCCGCCTTCGCGTCGGGGGCCTCGTTCGCCACGGGGCGGGCCTTCTCCCCTTGGCGGCCGTGGCGGACGCGCCTGCTGCGGCTCGGCCGGTTGTCGCTCGCCGCGCGGCCGCTCGGAACCAGGGGCGATCATCGTCAGGGATACGCGTGACCGTTCGCGGTCCACCGAAAGAACCCACACCCTCACGAGATCGCCCACGGCGATGTACTCGAACGGGTTCCGGACGAACCGGTTCGCCAATTGGCTGATGTGCACCAGCCCGGCCTCGCGCATGCCGATGTCGATGAAGCAGCCGAATTCCACGACATTGAGCACGGTGCCGCGAAGTTCCATTCCCGGGGTGAGCTGGTCGATGGTCTGCACCGTCTGGCGCAGCACGGGAGCGTCGTGGTCAAGGCGCGGATCGCGTCCCGGGCGGGCAAGCGCGCCCACCATGTCGGCCAGGCTGGCGGGGCTGGGAAGCGCGCAGGCCAGCTCACCCGAATGGGCCGCCTGCCGAAGGCTGTCGTGCAGCGCCCCGAGGTCGAGTTGGCCCAGCTTGGCCGCCACCGCGTCGCGAAGTTCGGGCTTGGCAAGGTCGGAAGGGTCGACCGCCGCCGCGGTGAGAACCCTTCGTGCCACGGCGTACTGCTCGGGATGGATCCAGGTTCCATCGAGGGGTTCGCTGCCGCTTTCGACCTTGAGAAATCCCGCGGCCAGGTCGAACCTGGCCTGGTCGATGCCGGGCACCTCCCGCAATTGCTCGCGGGAACTGAACTTCTGGCCTGGCAGTCCGCCCTTGCGCGCGATGACTTCGCGCGCAAGGACGGGATTGAGGCCGCTGATTCTCCCAAGAAGGTTCAGGTTCACATGGTTGAGGTCGGCGCCGGCGGCGCCAACGGCGCTTTCGATCGTGTCGGCCAACACATCGCGCAGCACGCGGGAGTTCGTGTCGAACGGATACGACGCCGATGCCAGTTGCTGCGGCTCGATTCTCGAAAGCTCGACAAGAGGATCCTGCAGGCGGCGCGCGATGGAAACGGCAAGGCGAAGACCGGCCTCGACGCCGCGCAAGTCATCCTCGGGATCGGGGATCCCCGCTTCCGAGACGACACAGAAGGCCAGGTGTTCCTTGGGTTCGGGTAGCCCGGACAAATCGACCGGGGGAACGGGCGGCGGCAGGTTCGCGGGCGCGGGTTCGGGCGCGGCCGGCTTTTCCACGCCTTCGGCGGCGGGAGGGAAAACCAGCGGCGTCTCCTCCGCCACCGGTGCCGGGGTTTCGCCGGCGGTGGATGGAACCTCCGCGGGGGATGATTCGGAAGCCGCCGGGGCCTCGGCTGGAGGCGCCGCGGGCGCGTCAGCCGCGGGCTCGGGCGGTTCTGGCGCCGCGTTCACGGGCGCCGGCGCCGGTGCGGGAGCCACGGGTTCCGGTTCACCCCGCCGCCGGCGGCCAAACATCGCCAAGAGGTCCGAGAGCAAGAACTCCGTCGGCCGGCAGGCGTTGGAATTGCCGATGGCGATCAAGTCCACCTCGAACTTGCGCAGGAGTTCCTCGAGCTTGAGCTTGGCCTCGGCCGTCCTGTCATGGGGCGCGTGCGGTTGGATCGTCGCATATTCCAGCGGGCGTCCGCGCTCGTCGATCACGGCGACCCGGCAACCGGCCCGGAAGCCGGGATCGATCCCCATGATCCGCTTGCCGGGAAAGGGCGGCGCCATCAGGCGGTTGAACAGGTTGCGACCCAAGGCGGCGGCGGCCAGCTCCTCGGCGCGCTGGCCCAATTCGCGCCGCGCCTCCCGCTCGATCGCCGGGATCAGCAGCCGGTTGAGCGCGTCGCTGGCCACTTCCCTCAGGAAATCGGCGTGGGGATGCTGATCGAGCAATTCGGGTCGAGGGCCCCGGGGCGGCACGGGCTGGATGGCGAAAGGCGGCAGGACGCTGCCCCGCTCGCGTATCGGAGCCGGCGGCTGGGGGGCGGGCGCCGGCGGCGCGGCGGCCGCCGGTTCGGGCGAGGGGATATTTTCAGCTGCAACGACCGCGAGGTCGGGCGCCGGCGACTCCGGCACCGCCGCGGGTGCCGGCGACTCGGCGGGGGCCGACGCGGGGGGAGCCAGTCCCCTGTCGCCTCCCTGGTACGAGGGGGCCGGGCGATTTTCGGGCTCGTGCAGCGGGAAGAAGTCGCGCACGACGCGGGCCGCGGCCTCGTGGTCCCATTCGAAGCGCACCGTGACGGCGTTGGCCTTCTCGGCGCGGAAGAGTTGTTGCGATTTGTGGGACGGGAACAGTCGCAGATATTCCGACTGCGAGAAAAACTCCTTGAACTCGTTCCCCTGGCCCTCGGCCAGCGACGGGTGGCGCGCCGTCGTCAGCCGCCCGCCTCCCCAAAGGATGTCCCTGAGGATCGAGCGGATGTCGGCGGTGTCGGCGACCACCTCGGCGAGGATGTGGATCACCCCGTCGCGCACGGCCTTGATCGCCGCGGCGCGGGCCTCGCCCTCGAGCTTCAGGTCGGGGTCGGCCCACAGTCCCAGCACGGCGTCGAGGCTTGTCAGCGCCGGGTCGGCCAGCCAAATCGCCTCGGCGATGGGGCCCAGCCCCTTCTCGCGGGCGGCGTGCGCCGGGCTGCGGCGCCGTTGGCGGAACGGCAGGGTGAGGTCGTCGAGCCGCTTGGGGCCCTCGGCCTGCTGGATCGCCTCCTCGAGGCCGGGGGTGAGCTTGCCCTGCTGCGCGAGCCCGGCGATCAGGCTCTTCTTGCGCTCCTGGAAGGCGCGTATCGAGGCGGCCCTTCGCGCGATCTGCCTCACCGCCGGCTCGTCGAGCCCCATCGTGCGGTCCTTGCGGAAGCGCGCGATGAAAGGCACGGTGGCGCCCTCGTCGAGCATGCGCGCCACCGCCTCCACCTGGACCCGCTTGATCTGCAGGTCCTGGGCGATGCGTGAGAATTCGTTGCCCGGCTGTCCCGCTCGGGAGGGAGCCTGGCCCTCGGCGGGCGCCGCCACGGGCTCGGATGGCTGATCCATGGATCGTCTCGATTGACGCACCGGCAGGAAAATTGGACGGACCGGTACCGCCTGTTTCCCCGTGCCAACTGCGAGGTTTAGGCTAGGGATCGGTACGGATGGCCGTCAAGGACGCGGGTTGACGGCATCGGGAATTGGATGTATACATTTGTTCATGAAGACTCGCCCCATCATCCATCTCGATGTCGACGCCTTCTTCGCCTCCATCGAGCAGCGCGACGACGCCTCGCTGCGCGGCAAGCCGGTTGCCGTCGGCACCGGCGTGGTTGCCAGCTGCAGCTATGAGGCCAAGAGGCGCGGCGTGCGCACCGCCATGAGCCTCAGCCACGCCCGGCGCGTCTGTCCCGAACTCCGCGTCGTTCCCGGCGACTACCGCCGCTACGAGCAGGCTGGCAAGAACATCCTGCACATTTGCCATGAGAAGGTCGTGCGCGTCGAGGTCGCCGCCCTCGACGACCTTTACCTCGCCCCCCCCGATTCCCCCGCGCTCGACGACGCCGCCCGTTTGGCCGAGCAGTTGCGGAGCAATGTCCGCGAGCGGACCGGGTTGCTGGTTTCCGCGGGCGTCGGCCGTGGCCGCTTCATCGCCTCGGTGGCCACCCACGCCGCCAAGGATCGCCGCGTGGAGCAGTTGCGGTCGCTCGACCGCCTTCCGGCCGAACTGCCCCTGTCGCCGCTGGTGGTGGCTCCCCAGGATGGCGAGGCGGCGTTCCTGGCCCCTTTTTCCTCCGGGTTGCTTCCCGGGGCCGGCTCGGCCCGGGGCGCCCGGCTTGCCGAGCTGGGACTGGAGCGGCTGGGCGAGGTGGCTGCCGCGCCCCGCCACCTGCTCGCCGGCCTTTTCGGCGACATGGGAGCCCGCTGGCACGACCTGGCCCGCGGCATCGACCATTCCACCCTCCGAATCGACAAGCCCCCGCTGACAATCAGCCGGCGCTCCAGCTTCGACCCGCCCACCGCCGACCCGCCGTTCCTGCGCGGCATGCTGGATTACCTGCTGGCGCGCGCGGCGCTTGAGGCCCGCGGCCGGGGCCTCTCGGCCGGCCTGGCGCGCCTGCACCTGCGATACGGCGACTTTTCCTCCGCCGAGGCCTCGCGCCGGTTCGATCCGCCGGTCGACGACGACGCCATCCTGGGCGAGGCGCTGCGGGACGCCTTGGAAAAGCTGTCCGGCCGCCGCATGCCGCTGCGCCTCGTGGGGGTGGAACTCGGGCGTTTGACGGCCTCCCCGGCCCAAGCGTCGCTGTTTCCCGACCCCGATGCCGAGCGCCGCCGCCGGTTGCTGCAGTCCACCGACGCGATCCGCGAAAGGTTCGGCTTCCGGGCCGTGCGCCCCGGCACAACCCTGGCCCTGGACCAACGGCTCGACCACGACCGCGACGGCTACCGCCTGCGAACCCCGTGCCTGACGCGTTAGCCTCCCCGGAAGCCGGGGCCGCACAGCGCCGCCAATTTCCCGGGCAATAGGTCGAACACGAAATCCCGGACGCCGTCGCCCGGTTCACAGAGCATCTCGCCGTCGGCGTGCGCCGCCACGGGGCCGTCGGCCGTCACGCGCGCGGCCCGCGCGGTTCCTTGCCACACCTTGGGGTGGGCCACTTCCCGGCCCATGGCCAGCCATGGCAGCAATCCGGCCACCTCCCAGCCCGTAAGGATGCCCGCCTCGACGACATCGAAAAGCCCGTCGTCCAGCCGGGCGCGCGGCGCCAGGGTGAAGTTTCCCTCGCGGTGTCCCAGTGCCACGGAAACCGTCATGAGGGGACGGGCCGGCCGGCGTGCGCCGTCCACCTCAACCTGCCAGTCGCCATGCGAACGGGCCGCGCCAAGGGCCCGCCAAACCGCCAGGCCGTAGAGCATCAGGCCCCTGAGCCGGCTGATTTTGCGCGATTCGACCGTCACCTGGCCGTTGAAGCCGACGCCCGCGCCATTGATGAACCACCGGGACCGGCCCGACCAGCTCACCCGGCCGACATCGACCCGCCTGACCACGGGGCGGAAGCGGCGCGCTTGCCACCAACCCGGCGCCAGTCCCAGCGCCATGGCATAGTCGTTCGCCGAACCCAGGGGCATCACGGCGAGGGTGGCGTCCCGGCCGGAATCAAGGATGCCGCCGGCGACCTCATGGGCCGTGCCGTCCCCGCCCGCTGCGCCAATGACGGGCCAACCGTCGATGGCGGCTTGCCGGGCGAGTTCGCGCGCATGGCCGGCGTGGCGGGTCGGTTCGTATCGGTCTTCCGACCCGAGCGCCCGCTTGAGGCCGGCGACGGCGCCCCGAAACCGGCCCCTCCCCGCGTTCTCGTGCGCGACCACGAAGATGGGACCCGCTTGATCCATGTCCCGCCACCCCGGCGCGCGGGCGCCTCCCCGCCTTCAAATTGGTGCCCGGCCCTTGATGACTTATGGAACCCGGAGATCATGACAGGGCGTCACGCGCGGACTCTCCGCGGAAGTCGACGCCCGGAGGGTGATCCATCATGGTGGTGTCGTTGCTGATGGCGGTACTGATGCCTTGCGCCCAGGGCCAGCAGGCCCCGCCCCTCATCACGGTGACAGGCCATGCCGAGGTGAGGGTGGCCCCCGACCTGGCCGACTTGCACTTCGAGGTGGAGCTGAGGGGAAACAAGCTCAAGGAGGTCCTGGCCGAGCACGGCGAGAAAACGAAGGTGATCCTCGCCGCATTGAAGGCGGGGGGAATCGACGAGGGCGACCTGCAGACATCCCAGGTGATCATCACCCCCGTCTACCGCAACGAGCGGGACGGCCGCGAGGAATCAACGGTGGTCTCCCACTACCGGGTGGGCCAGTCGTTGCAGGCCACGCTCCGCGACATCCGCAAGGTCGCCGAGGTGACCGCCAAGGCGATCGAGGCGGGCGCCAACCGCGTGGGGCAGGTTCAATTGCGCTCGTCGCGGCGGCGCAAGCACATGGACGACGCGCGGTTGTCAGCCGTCAAGGCGGCGCGGGAGAAGGCCGTCGCCATGGCGACCGAGCTGGGCGCCAAGGTGGGCAAGCCTTACTCGATCCAGGAAATCAGGTTTTCAGGCTATCCGGCCAACTTCGCCAACGCGCAGGCCCAGAACATCGTCCAGGACCAGGGGGGCGAGGCGGCGGGGGAGGGAACCTTCGAGCCCGGCAAGATCAGCATCCAGGCCACCGTGTCGGTGGCCTTTTTCCTGGAGTAGCCCCGGATGCCGCTGGGAGAGGCCCTCGATGGCGTTCTGGTGCTCGACAAGCCCGGGGGCATGACCTCGCGGCTGGCGCTCAACATTGTCTTCGCGAGGTTGAAAAGCCGGTCGCCCCTGGGGCATGCCGGCACTCTCGACCCGATGGCTACCGGGGTGCTGGTGGCCTGCCTGGGGCGGACCACCCGGCTGGTCGAGTGCATCCAGGAGTTGCCCAAGACTTACGCAGCGGAAATCCGCTTCGGCTTCACCAGCACCACCGACGACGCCGACGGCGAGGTTTCCCCGGCGGCGGAAATCCCGCCCCCGGAGGAATCCGAGTTCGTTGGGAGGCTTGGGCGCTTCACGGGAGTCATCGCGCAGAGGCCGCCGCGTTTTTCCGCCGTGCGCGTGGCCGGCCGCCGGGCGCACAAGATCGCCCGCGCCGGCGCCGAGCCGGATCTTTCGCCCCGGCAGGTGAAGGTCGAATCCATCACCCTGCTTGAATACCGGTGGCCGATCGCGAGAATCCGTGTGGTTTGCGGGAAGGGCACCTATATCCGGTCGCTGGCCCGCGACATCGGCGAGTCCCTTGGCACGGGCGGGTACATCACCGCTCTCAGGCGCGAGTCCATCGGGCCGTTCAACCTGGAGACGGCCCTGCCGCGGGACGAGTGGGAACGGGAAAAGCTGCGCGCGGCCATCAGGGGCAGGGAAGTCGCGGTGGCGGCGCTTCCCAGGATTGAACTTCCGCTGCCTGTCGCCGACAGCCTGTGCCACGGGCGGCCCCAGGAGGCCCGGCCCGAATGGCCCGCGCTCATCGACATGGCCGTGTTCGATTCCACCGGCCGCATGCGCGCCGTGGCCAATGTCAGCGAGGGAATGCTTCGCCCCCAGAAGGTGTTCCACTCCGCCGACTCGGCCTCCCAACGGCGGGCGGGCGCGGAGTAGGATTGGAATGTCTCACGGAGGCCGCGCGATGCTGACCAGGTGGACATGGGGAATCGTGGCGCTGGCGCTCGTGGCGTTGGGCGCCGTCGTCTGGCGGCAATGGCCCGGGGAAGGCCGCGCCGACTCCTTCGCGCAGGACCGGGTTCCCGCCGCCCCCCAGCAGGTGCCGTTCGACTCGGCCCGCGCCCTCAAGGACATCGCCGCCATTTGCGCCATCGGCACGCGGGTGAGCGGTTCGGCCGGCATGCTCAGGCAGCAGGAGATGCTCGAGAGGCACTTCAAGGCCCAGGGGCTTGAAGTCTCATTCCAGAGGTTCCAGGGCACCCG
>JAGWVO010000042.1 GCA_018970845.1 Planctomycetota bacterium | reverse complement strand
GCTGGACTTTCGCAAGCAGGTCCCAAGGCTTGAGTTTTCCATCACGGGCAGCAATCTCGACGGGCCAAGCCTGGCCGGCTTGGCCAAATCACGGGTCGCCCGAAACCTCAGGCTATCGGGGGAGATCCGTTTCAGCGTCTTGCTTGCGAACACGGGGCCGGTTTTTGAGGGCATAGGAGACGGAACCATCCACGCCGGCATCCTGGGCTTGCCATGGCACCTGGCCAGCCGGCAGGGCCACCTCGAGTTCACGGGCCCCTTTGGCCTTAAGTTCTCGACCCGCCGCTGATCGCCCTTGCCTAAAGTATTCCACGATTTGATCTTCCGGACTGATGAAAGACGATTCAGGCTGTTGACGGACCCAACTGTCCGGCATAAGCTTGTTCCAATGTTTGACGCCAACGGGGCTTAGTGGAGGTGCGGTCGGCCATGACCAAGAAGGAAATCGTCAAGCAAATTTCCGAGAAGTTGAGCGTGCCCCAACTCACCATCAAGGAAATCGTCCAACTCACCTTCGACTCGATCATCGAGACGCTCATCCAGCATGGCCGGATCGAATTGCGGAACTTTGGGGTGTTCGAGGTCAAGAAACGCAAGGGGCGGGATGCCCGCAACCCGCGCAGCGGTGAAAAAGTCAAGGTTCCGCCCAAGGTTGTCGTGACCTTCAAGCCGGGCAAGGAAATGGAGGAACAGGTTCGCGCCAAGGCCATGGCCGACGAGGCCAGGCAGCCGGAAAACCCCGCGGCGCCGCCCCCTTCAGTCCAATCCTGAAAATCGGTTCAAGTCATAGCCCCGCTCCAACCGATACATCCCATGAGTCGCTGGAAGCGCCTGCCCGGGCGCGACGATTCCGGCGGTTACGCGTGGGGGATTGGTCATGTTGTTCCGCCTGTCAATGGCTTCGCTTGCCTGCCTGGCCCTCAGCAACACCGGCTGCCTGATCAACGCCTACCCGTCCAACCCCAACGACAGGATCAAGGGGTTGCTCAACCAGTCCGAAGACCTCCGTCAGGTCAAGGAGGAGTGGAAGAGGATCTGGTTCCTTGACCATCCTTCCCACCTCACGCCCGACCGCGTGGATGGTGGCATCCAGTAACGGCTTGCCGATCTCAGTCTCCGAGAACCGGCAGGAATCCCCACTCCAAGTTCCCGTTTGCGGGAATCACCCAGGCAACCACCTTGCCTGATCCCTTGGGAAGCACCGGCAAGGCGTCCGGCTGAAGCACGCCGTCGACCCAAATCCTGACCAGCAATCCGCTTTCCAGAATCGGCCGCGCCGGCCCTCCCTTGGCTGACTCAACGGTCGCCTCCAACAGAACTCCGTCGGATGAAGAAGGCAGCTCTCCCTTCCAAGGCAACCAAGAAGGGTTCCCAAGATCACCCTTGAGAATCGCGCTTTCGGCCTCCGAGGCCACGGGAACATGACGGACCACAACCGGCATGGCCAAGGCGGGAAGTCCTCGTTCCACCAGGGAAACCAAGGCCTTGGCTTCATTCCGGTTGAAAACCGAGGTGGCGAGGTCTGGCATGAGAGACCTCCCCGAAAGCCTTCGGGATGCTATGTCGGCCGAGGGAACGACCCGCAAGACGCCATCCTCGCCCGTGATCGGTTCCATGGCGCCTTGCCGCGGCCCGGATATGCCCGTGAACTCCTGGCCGTTCTTGAGCTTGAACACGGTGCTCTCGTAGGCCCTATCGAAGTGGGCGGACGGATACATGAGCGCCTTGATGGCCTCGGGACGGGGGCGGCCGCGAAGGATCACGGCGGCATCGGGTCCGGCGAGCGGCTTGCGGGCCCCCCATCGATGGCACTGGGCGCAGCGGGCGGACTCGCTCAGAAAAACGGTCCGCCCCTGTTCCATCAACTCCAATTCGGCGGGCTTGGAAGCTGGCGGCTGACGGGTCAGCCACTGTTCCATCAGGGGCGCCCGGTGGGCGATGTTCTCGGGATCATCAATAAGTTTTTCAAGGTCGCCATCCGATAGACGGGCCAAGGGGGCCGCCTTCACCAGCTTTTCAGACGCGGCCCTGTCCTGCCTGACGCCACGGAGAATCGCCCGGATCAGCGATGAATCGGTGATGGCGGGAAGGCGCTTGGCGGCCACGGCGACGGCCGTGGCGGCATCCTGGCTGAACAAGCCGTCCCACACCGGTGAAAACCATTCAGCCGGGATATCCGCCGAAGGATCGGTTTCCTCCAAGAAACCGCGCGCGGCTTCCACGGCCGAGGCGTGCCGAACCAAAAGCAGCGAGCGAACCGACGCGGAGCGGACGGCGGCCGGCGCCCCGGTTTTGCGCGCCAGCGCGGCCACTTCCGGGTACAGGTCCTTCATGCCGGCAATGCCGACCGCCATGGCCCCCGAGGCTTGTGCCGCGGGATTGGAGTCGGCCAGAAGGGCCTTGAGAAACGCGCGCCCCTGCTCTCCGCGGACCACGCCGGCCCTGGCAACCAACTCGACCCCGGCGGCACGGGCCGCGCCCGCTTCCTCCGGATGTTCAACAAGCCAGTTGAGCACTTTTTCACTAGCTTTTTCCGGAAACTTGGGCGACCGCGAACCGCCGGCCAGCAGGGCTTGGCGCTGGGACTCATTGAGGTTGGGGTTCTCAAGCCAGCGGGGCAGCGATTCCACCAAGGCCTCGTTCCCGCACTCCGCGGCGACAGCCACCGCCCGCTCCGCCTGCCTTCTCACGCCCGACTCCGCGGCGCCCAGCAGCGCCTCCATGCCCCGGTCGCCATAGGAGGCAAGGCTTGAGACGAATGCCGCGCGCATGGCCCCGGCAGGCACATCCTCAAGCGTGAGCGCGTTGGCCAACGCCTCGGCCCCGCCGTCGATCCGCAGAGCCGACAAGGTGGCGGCCACCTTGATGCGGACCCCCGCATCCCCGTCACCCAAGGCCTTCAGCAGCACTCCGGCGCAGTCCGGATCGTTCTTGCCGGCACGCAAGCCGAGGATTGAGGCCGCCGCCATCCGGAGGTGTTCGCCCGGTTGTTCCAGCAAGTCGATCACGGTGGCCTTCATGGCCGGCTTCCAGCGGGGCTCCAGGATGCGGAGCGCCTCCAACCGCGCGTCGCTGGGCGCCTCGGGGTCGGCCATCAGCCGGCCGATCAGCTCGGCGGCTTCGCCGGCCTTTCCTGCCAAGGCTTCCGCCGCGGCGGTTCTTGCCAGCGCGTCCTCCCCCTTGAGCATCGCCACAAGGGTTTCCGGCCGGGCCTTCGCGAGTTCCGCGAAACGGTCGAATGGATGCGGCTTGAGCTCGGGAGCATCCTCGACTCCGGCCCATGTGAGGCGAAGGATTCTCGGAACAAGCGCGCTCGCGCCACGGATATCCAGAGCGTAGACGGCGCCGTCGGGCCCCTCGGTCAGGGAAATGATTTTCATGTCCCTGAAGTCGGCCACAACCAGGTCGATGCCATCGGCGGCCGTATCCGTTCCTTCCCTGGAAACCACGCGATAGGCCGAAAGCGCCGGACGGCCGGGATGCGCCGTCAACCACCAACCTTGGATGATCGGGGGGAACCTGTCGCCCACGAGCATGGTTCCGTCGATCGGTTCATTCGTCGAGAGGGCATGGCCGGGCGCGATGGGCGGCGCGGCCATGGAGAGCAAGAAATGAGGGTGCTGGCCGGCCATTCCGGCAAGGGGACTCCGCCCCAACTCACCGGGAACCAACCTGCCATCCTTCCACGACCAGGGACGCTTGGTTCTCCTCGCGGCATGGTCGGTGGCGATCAATCCTTCGGGAACCATGAGCAACCGCGTGGCCCCGATCAGCGCCGGGCCCTCGGCGACCACCTCGATGGCGCACCCTTCCATGACCCGCAGTCCAAGGCGCGCCTGCGGGGCGGGAACCAGCTTGTGCCATGGCGGCGGGGAGGGAGGCTGGCCAAAGGCGACGAGCATGAGAACCGCAAGCATGATCCACCCCGTCGATTTCCAGCCGGAAAGAATCAAATCCCGGGAGCGCCCGTGAGTTCCAACACAACGGCCTTGCCGGCCCGTTCCACAACCACCGGCACCTTCTGGCCCGGCCGGATCGCCTGCAAGGCATCCAGGAGGTCGGCCTTGGTGTCGGTCCATCGCTTGTTGAGAAGCGCGAGACGGTCGCCCGGCTGAAGGCCTCCCTGTTCGGCGGGGCCGCCCTTGGCCACCTTTTCCACCAGAAGCAGGCCGGCCCCGTCACGCGTCTCCTCCCGCACCGTGAACCCGACCACGGCGCCGCCCGACAAAACCTTCGGCTTGTCGCCACGGGCCTCGGGGGCCAGCATGGCGCGCATCATGGCCTGCATCACATCGGGAGGGTTGTAGGTGCCCGGCGCGAAGGTCAGCGTCTTCGACTGATAGTCGATCGTCACGGTGTAGCGAGCGAAGAACGGAAAGCCCACGATGCCGTCGATGGGCCCGAAATGCCTGCTGAACAATTCCACCGTGGGGTGATCCATGACGGCCACCTTGATGTCCGGGGCCTTCTGTTCCCCCACCTCGAATTCCTTCACCTTGACCTCGCCCCGTGATCCGAAAGGAGCGAACAGCACGACAGGCCGGTCCTTGAGCAGGCCGGCATCGCGGGCCACCCGGTTGTTGACAATGCTCATCGGCGCGCCGGTGTCGAATATCAGCGTGTAAGGGCCCTTGCCGTTGAGCTTCACCTGAACGGTCATGTGGCCGGTGGTGAGCAGCTTGAAAGGAACGGCAACGCCCGCGTCAGGCGCGCCCGCGGCGAACAGGC
Organism: Planctomycetota bacterium; assembly: GCA_018970845.1. Lineage (GTDB taxonomy): Bacteria > Planctomycetota > Planctomycetia > Gemmatales > Gemmataceae > REEB421. The sequence goes on along the minus strand of JAGWVO010000042.1, from coordinate 10,654 downwards.
AGGATGCCAGGGTGAGAATCCCAGCGGACATGTCAGTATCCCTCCGCCAGTTCCAGGACGACCTCGACCGGGCGGCCATCCCGCTCGAGGGCCAACGGAAGTTTCCCTCCTGATGGCAGCTTTTCCACCTGCTCCAATGCCTCGGAGGCTTTGGTCACGGTCTTGCCGTCGACCTTGACGAGCCGGTCGCCAGGCTTGATCCCGACCAATTCCGCCGGCCATCCCTTGAGCACGGAGGCCACGACCGGCCCGGCGGTTTCGTCGCGAAGCACGAGGCCGGCCTGGCCACGGCCGGCGACCGCGGGCGTGGCCTTCCGGCCCAGCAGTCCGCCAAGCCCCTTCATCATCGATCCCATCAGTTCCAGGGAAGCCTGCCCGGCATCGGATCCTCCACCCTGGTTCCTGACGCCCATCGGACCGTCGGGGTTCCAATCCAAGGGCGTCCACCGCATGCGGTCGCTCGACAGGTCGATGGTGATGCGGTACCGGGCGAGGATGTTGTAACCAATCAGGCCGTGGATTTCGGCTCCGCCAAGCCCCATTCCGTTCATGCCCTCAAGCTGGAAGGGCGTGTCCACCCGGCCCTTGGCCGATGGCACCAGCAGGCCGCCCTCAAGCTCGAACCTGTCGCAGGTGCCCCAGCCTTTTTCATCGGGCTTGACCCCGGCCTTGGCGGCGACCGCCTCGGTGAAGAACAGGGCGGGAGCGCCGGTGTCCATGATGAAGTTGAACGGTCCCTTGCCGTTGATCTTGGCCCGGACAAGGATGTGCTTGGGTTGGGTCAGCTTGTATGGAATCTCGACGGCCGCCTTGCCCGCCGCCGGTTCCGCGGCGGCCGCGGCCGCGGCCAGCATGGCCATGAGCACCAAGGTTCGCATGTCGCTGTCTCCGGTCGCCAGAAGCGCTCCAAGTTCATGTTAAACGAGTTCCAACCCGATGGGATCCTCATAAACGCTGCGGTGCCCGCCGATTTCCCGCGCCCGCTCGACAAGGCGCTGGTACCACGGATTCACCCCGAGCGTGACCGAGTCTCCAACCACCACAAGCAACCTCCGGGCCCGCGTGATCGCCACATGGGTGCGGCGGGTTTCGGCAAGGAAGCCGATGTCGCCCTGCTCGTTCGACCTGACCATGGAAACGACGATCACATCCTTTTCCCTGCCTTGGAATCCGTCGACGGAGTCGATTTCCAGGCCGGGCCGGCCAAGCCTTTCCCGCAGCAAGCGGGCCTGGGCCGCGTAAGGCGTGATCAGGCCGATGGCCTCTTCCGGCACTCCCTCGCCCAGCAGGGCGCGAGCCAGTCGGACGACATAATCGGCTTCCCCGGGATTCCAGCGCGAAGCTCCCTCGGTCTCGGCCGTCCGCTCCTCCCAGCCCGTGCCCGCCGTGTCGACAAACAGGAAGGGCGGTTCGGCCCAGGCACTGCCCTCGAGCCTGATCGAGGCGTTGCCGGGGTTGGTTTCCAGCTTTCCCCCGTAGGAATCGGCCGAGGGAAAGGCGGCCAGTTCGCTGTTCATCCTGTACTGGGTGTCAAGCATCACCGAGGGAATGGCCGAGTCCTCGGCCAGAAGCCTTTCCAGCAGGCTCACGCCCAAACCGGCCCGGGCGGCCCTGTCGGAAACCACCGTGGGCGGCAACTGGCGCGGATCGCCCGCCAGCACGGCTCGGTCCGCGTGGATCAACGCCGACCATGCCGCCGGTTCGGTCGCCTGCGCGGCCTCGTCCAGCACGACGAGGTCGAATCGCCGGCCGCCAAGAACGGCGGCATCAACCCCCGTCGCCGTGGCCGCCACCACCTGCGAGTCGCGCAGGATCGACGCCACGACCTGCTCGTCAAGCGCCCGGGCGTCGGACAACAGGCGCTTGGCCTCGGCGCGATCCGCCTGGCGGGCGCCGGGTTCGGGCTTCGCCCTGGTCCATTTTCCAGCCTTGCGAAAAAGGGCCCGCGCCTGCCTTGTCAGCTTCCGGGCCTCCCGCGTGTCGGGATGCCTGTCCACGAGGGAATCGAGTGAAACATCGAGCAGGCTTTCCTGCACGCGCGCCGGGTGGCCCAGGCGCGCCACCCTCAAGTTCGAATGGACAAGGCCCGCGAGGAGGTTGTCAACCGCCAGGTTGCTGGGAGCCGCGACAAGCACCTTCTCGCCCCGCCTGACCGCCTGCAGCACCACCTCCAGCAGGGTCGTTGTCTTTCCCGTTCCCGGAGGGCCATGAACAAGGGCGATGTCGCGGGCGCCCATGGCCAGGCGGACGGCCGACTTCTGCGACTCGTTGAGACCCTGATTAACCCAAGCGGGCTCGGCAATATCTGCGACTTCCGCTGGGAGTTCCCCGGCAGCCACATCCCTCAGACGGCCCACACGGTCAGGCCCGGCCGACGATACCCGCGCCAGGGCCGCGCGCAGGCGGTCCATCGAAACTTCATCGGGAGCCCGCGAGACGCTCAGGGCGCCGCCCTCCCCCGGGATATCGTCATCCAGGGCCACAACCAGGCGACCGGCCGTCCGCGAGGTCACGACGCCCCGCGCGGGCCCCTCGCCTTCCGATGCCGCCTCGGAAACGACAACCACGGGCAGGCCCGGATCAAGCCTCGACCACGGAAGTTCCCCTCCGCGCTCCGGGGCAAGCGTGACAATCGTCCGTCCCCACAGTCCGGCCGTTTCCTCGACCACCTTGAGTCGGCCAAGCCGATCGCCGGGACGAAGCGTGCCTTCAAGGCCCCGCCGGGTCTCCTCCTCGGATTCCCAGCCAAGGCATTCGGCAAGACGAACCCAGCGCTCCGCGTCCGGGGCCGGCCGGCCAATTCCCTGGTTATGGCAGTTGACCCGGACTCCCCCCAGCAGGGCCCCGGACACCCTCTCGGAAACCTTTCCAGCGGCCTCAGCCGCCACCTCGACAATGACCTGGCCGGGCATGAATTCAAAGCGGCCGAAGGCAGGGGCCTCCAGCCGCGTCGTTTCGCAAAGCCAGCGCAGCAGCAATGCCGGTGAAGTGCCCGGGGGCACCGGCGCCAGAAGCAGGGTCCGCTTATCCACGAATCCCGGCCGACCCCCGCTTTTTCACTTGATTGCCGAATATGGGGTGGCGTTCCACCACTGCACATCCACCTTCATCACGATCTTCCCGTCCTTCTCGGAGGCGTCGCGCGCGGCGATCCAGTCGGCATCCTTCCGGAAATCAGCCCACGACTTGTCCGCGGTTTCACGGCTGGAATGCTCCACCAGGTACACGAGGACCTCCTCGGCCTGCTTCGGATCGGCGGGCTTCCAGAATCCCACCAGCTTCATCCCGTATTTCCCCAGGAGCCCGATCGTGTGGTCCTTGAACCTCTTTTCAAGGGCGGGCATGCGGCCGGGATGCACATAATAGGTACGCAACTCGAACACCTTGCCGCCCATGGGCTTCTTCTCCTCGGCTCGACCCGCCGCGAGGCCCAGGAACGCCAAGCCCGCGGCCAACATCATCAAACGCGCCATGATGGTTTCTCCCTATTCAGGCCTCAAGCCGATCAAGACTTGTCCTTCCGGCCAAGGCAAATCACATGCCCGGCCGTGCGAACGAAGAGTCCGCCGTTGCCCACCGCCGGGGTCGCGATCACCGCTTCCCCCAGTTCGGTCTTGCCAAGAAGCGGAAATCCCTCGCCGGTTCCCACGCACGAGAGGCTTCCCTTCTCGTCCACGGTGATGAGCACTCCGTCAACCAAGAGGGGCGAGGCGCTGAAACCGGCGCCAAGCCTCCGGCTGGCCAACTCGCGACCAGACGCGGCGTCATGCACCAGAAGCAGCCCCTTGTCGGTGACGCCCAGCAGGCGGCCCTTGTCGAAAATCAGGGTCGGCACATAGGGAAACGCCTTGGTGTTCTCCCATGCCAGTTCAGCCGATGAGCCTTGCGCCGGCCGAACCGCGACCAGGTGCCGGTCGCCCTTGCCGTCGCCGCTTGAGGCGAGCACGAGGTCGCCGGCAAGAACCGGCGAGGCCACGGTGCGCAGCGGGTTGGCGGTGAATTTCCAGTTGTGTTCCCACAGCAGCTTGCCGCTGGCCGGTTCATAGGCGGCGGGCCCCGCCGTGCTGATGACCACCAACTCGGTGCCGGCCTTGCCCGGCCGGAGAAGCGGGGTGGAATAGCAGGCCCGGAAGGCCCGACGGGGCTGCTCCCAAGCCTTCTTTCCGGTTTCCGCGTCAAAGGCCAGAAGCACGGCGGAATCGTCCTGGTCATTGTTCACGAAGACCTTGCCGCCATGCAGCACGGGGGAGTGGCCGCAGCCGTGCTGGCTCTTGTGGGGCCCCAACGGGGTCTTCCACTGAAGCTTGCCATCCAGGTCGAAGGAGGCGAGTTCCATCGCCTTGCCGTCCCAGAAAACGCCAACCACGCGGGTTCCGTCCACGGCCGGGGTGGAAGATGCGAGCGAATTCTTGGCGTGGGTGGGAGCCTTGTCACCTGACAGCTTGGTTTCCCAGATCACCTTGCCCGTGGTTGACGACATGCACACCATCGCCCGGCCGCTGCCGGCGGTTCCGGCGGTTTGCAGGTAGAGGCGTTCCCCCCAAAGCACGGGAGATCCGTTGCCGGCGCCCGGGGTCGGCACCTTCCAGCGGACATGCTCCTTGGCGTCGATGGGGGAGGGCAACTTCTGTCCCGTCGCGATGCCCGATCCGTTTTCACCGAAAAACCGGGGCCAATTGTCCGCCCGGGCCACCGCCGTCATCACCAGCGCCGCCACCATCATCCGCCACATGGTTGGTTCTCCACCATCTTGGGTCCAAGGGTGATATATTCGCATTTTCGCGCGCCGTCCGCAACCGCCGGATTACCGACCATGCCACTGGTTGGACACCCCCCACCCACCCTGATCCTTGGATTGCTGGTCGCCTCCCAGGTTTTGGGCACATCGGTCTGGTTCGCCCCGCAGGCCACCGACGACTTGGCCGACCTCACCGGTTTCGGAACCACGGCCCCCCTGATCCTGTCCACGCAGGCGGGATTCGTCGCCGGGACCATGATTTTCGCCTTGTCCGGACTGGCTGACCGGTTTGCGGCCAGCCGGGTCTTCGCGCTCTCGGCGGCCATGGCATCCGCCAGCACGGCGGCACTGCTGCTGGCCTCCCAACCATGGCATGCCGTCTGCCTCAGGTTTCTCACGGGAATCAGCCTCGCAGGTGTTTACCCATTGGGAATGAAACTGGTGGTCTCCTGGTTTCCGGAAAGGGCCCCGCAAGCGTTGGGCTGGCTGGTTGGCGCCCTGGTTATTGGAACGGCCAGCCCCTGGCTGCTTCGAGCCCTGACCGGCTCGGCGGGCCGCGCCGGCGTCATCATTCCCGGGGCGAGCGCCGCCACACTCCTTGCGGGCTTCATGGTGCTGGCCTGCGGCGACGGCCCACACCTGAGGCGTTCGGCGGGGTTCTCATGGAGCGGGCTCGCGGGGGCGTGGGCCAGCCGAACCTTCCGGACCGCCCTGGCCGGCTATCTCGGACACATGGTGGAACTCTACGCCTTCTGGGCCCTGGTTCCCGCGCTGGCGGCGCAGGCCGGGGCCTCCTCGTCTTGGGTGGTCTTCGCCGTCATGTCCGCGGGCGGGGTCGGGTGCGTGCTGGGCGGACACTTGGCGCGGTGGACAAGCCCGCTGTTCATGGCACGCGTTTTCCTCGCCTCATCCGCCGCGTGCGGACTGGCATGGCCTTGGGCCTTGCAATGGCCCTTCCCTCTGTCGATCGCGCTGCTCGGGTTCTGGGGCGCCACCGTGGTCGCGGATTCCCCGCAATTCTCGGCGGCGGCGTCGGGAGCCTGCCCCAAGGATGGCGTCGCCGCGGCGATGGCCCTGATGGTTTCCCTGGGTTTCGCCATCACGATTCCGGCGATCGAAATCGCGGCCATGGCGCGACTCCAGCATGGGCCATGGGTGGGATGGGTCCTCGCCGCCGGCCCGCTGGCGGGACTGGCGCTCATGGGAAAAGGCGCCGGCCGATGATGTGTGAACCGACAATCCATCAAGATTGATTCCTGAAAACTCACAGAAACGCTGCGTGGCGATCCCGACCCACGCAAATCTGCCACACTGATGAATTTCCCCGAAAAATTAGAAATATCATAATTGACTTGAAATATTTCCCATGCCAGTCGAATACTCAAAATGTCCCCATTGATTATTGATTTCATCTTCATGGAGACCAGACATGCCTCCCCTCCTCCGCGAAAGAACCCGGAAAGGGTTCACTCTCATCGAATTGCTTGTTGTCATCGCGATCATCGCCGTGCTCATCGGCCTCCTGGTCCCCGCGGTCCAGAAGGTGCGCGAGGCGGCCAACCGCATGAGTTGCACCAACAACCTCAAGCAACTGGGCATCGCCCTTCACAGCTATCACGACACCCGCGGCGCCTTCCCTCCCGGCGGGGCAAGCGACAACGCCCCCTACGGCAGCGGCGGCGGATGGGGATCATCCTGGAAGGTCTTCATCCTGCCGTTCATCGAGCAGGACGCGATTTACAAGGCCTGGCAGTTCACCAGCAACTCCGGCTACACCAACGCGTCCAACATGTCCACCGGCACCCCGCTCATCCACAACAAGACCATCAAGACCCTGCGCTGCCCCTCATCCTCCATGCCGGATTTCTATTTGTCTTCCAACAACGCCGGGGCACTCCAAATGCTGACCTCCTACACGGGCATCGGCGGATCCTCCACCGACACCGGCGTCGTCAACAACGGTTCCTACGGCATCATCAGCGCCGGAGGGGCCCTGTTCGCCAACAGCAGCATCAGGTTCTCCGACATCATCGACGGAACCAGCAACTGCATGATCGTGGGCGAGCAAAGCAAGCACCTCACCAGTTCCACCAACCAGCCAGTTCCCGGCAGCTACACCGCCATCACGAGCCAGGGGCCCCATGGCTGGACGATGGGGGTGAGCAACTCCAGCGTCGGCACGGCTTTCAACGAGCGGCATTTCAACTGCACCACGATTCGATTCATGATCAACCAAACGGGTGTGGATGGCGGCAGCGCCTCGGGAAGCGCCGCCAACGGAACAAGCCACAACACGGGCATGAACATCCCGCTCTCCTCCAGCCACTCGGGAGGATGCAATGTTGTTTTGGGGGACGCGTCGGTCCGATTCATCAGTGACTCGACCCCGCTGTTGACGCTCCAGTACCTTGCCAGCCGCGCCGATGGCAATGTGCTGCCCAACTATTGAAGCCTTGCCCAATCCGCCGCTGGTCCGTCGGATGATCCGCCGGACCAGCATGCTTTTTTCGTGAGGACTGAAAACCATGGATCTTAGATTTCTTTGCTGTTTGCTGGCCATCATCCTGGCCTTCGCGGCCGGTTGCGGTGACGGCAAGACTCACCCGACCCTGGCTGATGTGTCGGGAACCGTCACGCTCGACGGGAAGCCCTTGGCGGATGGGGAGATCGCGTTCGTTGTCACCGGGGAAGCACCCGCCAACATTCCGGTCAAGGACGGGGCGTTCTCAGGGAAGGCGTTTTCAGGCAAGAACCGGGTCGAGGTCCGGGCCACCAAGACGCTGCCCAAGTCACCCAAGGCCCTGCCCACCGACGAGGCGCCCAAGATGAACCTGATTCCCGACAGGTACAACATCCGCAGCACCATGGAAACCACCGTGAACGCCGGTGGCGCCAAGGACCTCAAGTTCGAGGTGAAATCGAGATGACCCAAGGCGACGCAGGCATCGCGGCCCAAACTGGCCCATCAGCCTGATTGGTTTCTGAATCGCCGGAAGGAATCAGGAACCCGGGCGCTTGCGTCCGGGTTCGCGCACCAGGGGATGGAGCGCGGGGTCCCGGTCGATGAAGGCGCCCACCCACTCCGAGAGGCGTTCGCCCAGCTTGCGGCACGATTCCCGCACATCCTCTTCCCGCGGTTCCCGAACCGCGATGGCCCCGTAATGGGCGCTCGAGGCCTTGCCGACATAGTCGGTCAGGCCGAACACCAGGAATCCGAAGTTCATCAGGATCGTGTTGAGGGCCTGGCAGGTGATCTCGCTGCCGCCTCCCCAGGCCCCCGCCGAACTGAACGAACAACCGATCTTCCCGTCGATCGCCATCCAGTGGGGCGCCATCTGCTCGTCCCAGAACCGCTTCATGCGCCAGCTCATCACGCCCAGGTTGGTGGGGCTTCCCAGGGCGATTCCATCAGCGACCCGGGCGACTTCCGCGGCATCGGGTTCGCCGATGCCGCGCACCGAAACTTCCATCGTGGGCAGGCGGCGCGCCCCCTCGGCGACAAGCTCGGCCATTTGGCGGGTGTTTCCCGTCAGGGAGTCGTAAATCACGGCGATCCGGCCCATGCGAATTTCCCCGTTCCGGTTGAATCATCATCAAGGTTGCCGCCCCCGTGGCTTGCTTGAGGCCGCCAAGGGCGGAGCCGCCGCGTTCAAGGCATCGAAACCGCGCTAGGCGGCCATTCCGTCGGTGTGGTAACCGCGGTCGCGGCCCCGGGCGTTTTCTCCCGATTTTTTCTCGGGAAACACGCCGCTTTCGGCGTCATGGATTTCCTCGACGATGTAAAACATGCCAGGATCATGCCGCTGGATGAGTTGCTCGGCAAGGTGTTGGTCGCGGCGGGGGATCACCGTCTGGATCACCTCCACCTCGCCTTCCGATCCCTGCCCGCGCCATGATGTCACGCCAAAGCCGTTGTCCCTGAGCGCCCGGATCAGGGGCACGGCGTTCCCCCGCGAGAATAGCCGCAGGCCGGTCTTGCCCAGCGCCATTCGCCTTTCGAGCGTCACCCCGAGGTAGTTGCCCAGCGTGAAGCCCGCGGCGAACGCGACCATGCACCACGGGTTGTCGAGGTTGCGCATGACATGGCTGATGGCGAACAGCCAGATGCTGATCTCGATGAATCCGAGCACCGCGGCCAGGCCGCGCTTTCCACGGGAGATGAAGATCACCCGGATGGTGGAGGTGGTGACCACCACCGCCTCGGCGAGGAATATGATTCCCGGCAGGATCCATTCCCACGACATGCTTGCGGCTCCCGTTTCCCGGGGCTTTCCCCGGGGAAAAAGTCGATACTCCAACGGGGCCCGCCAAGGCAAGGGGTGGAAACCGCTCGTGAAAGGAATGCCGGATCGTCAGCGGGACGGCCGCTGGAGGATCACATGGCCTGTGGGCAGCAGCACAAACGCCATTCCAACGATGGCCGTGGCGTTGAGTGGATGGCTGAACGCCATCCAGTCGATGGCGGCGGCGAACAGGACCTGGCTCAAGCCGACCACGGCGACGCTTGAAGCCGTGCCTGTCGTGAAGGCCCGCGTCAGGCACAACTGCCCCGCCGTGGCCGTGAGACCGACTCCCGCCAGCAACCATGGCACATCGCCGGCAAACACGGGGCTGTCGGAATATTCCCTAGGAAACAACCACAGCGACAAAATGCTGACAATCGTGGCCACCGCTGAAAAGTGGGCGACTACCGAACGGGTGTCGAGGTGGCCGAGCCTGTTGAGGCCAAGCATGGCGACCGCCGTCGACCAAGCGGCCATGAACGCCGCCGCGACCGGGAGCCAATCAATCGCCTCGTCTCCGTTGTTCCACGGCTGCTTGATGAGCGCGACACCGGCGACTCCCATCAGGGAGGCGGCCCAGACATCAAGGCCGGGCCTTTCACCCAGCATCGGCCACGACAGCAGGGCAAGCCAGACGGGGAAGGTGTTGGTGATCGTGAGGACCTCGGCCAGGGGCAGGTGCGTCAGGGCGTAAAAGGTGCAGACCAGGCTCACGGAACCCGATAGGCTCCGCACCCAGAGCATTCCTGGCCTCAGGAAAACCAGGGTCGCGCCGCCGCCCACCGCCAGGCCCAAAGCCAGCACGAACGCCACGCCGCTGCGGGCGATCGCCACCACCTGCCAATCCACGCGATTTCCCAGGGCGTTGGCCAGGGCGCTCATGATGCTGAAGACAAAGCTGCCCACAAGCATCCAAAGGCCCGCGGCGACGGCGGTTCGGCGATCTGGCGAAATTGGGTCCATGGTCATCGAAGGATATCAGCACGAAGGCTTCGAACCATCGCCAAATCGGCCTCAAGGTTTGCCCGCCCGGCAAGGCTTGCCCCGCTTGGCGGGGAAATAGAGGAATCCCCAACCCTGAAGGACGCCCTCCGCCGCCAACGCGAAGCATGCTTTTGGTTGAAAGAGTGGCTTCATGAAGAAGTCCAGGAGGCGGGCATGATGTCCCTCGTGTTGTCATTGGCCTTGGCCCTTTCCGGCCAGGATCCCATCGCCCCCAAGCCAGTGACCGTTGAGGAACTGGAAAAGGAAATCAGCTCGGGCCTGGGCGACCAGGCCGTCAAGCTGGATCAATGCCTCGGCCTTGCGATGGAAAACCAGCCGCGGATCCAAGCGGCCATGGCAAGCCTGCGAGCGGCGCAGGCCGCCAGGAACGGCCTTTATTCCCTGCGCGGCATCGCCCGTCTTTCACCCGAGCTGAAAATCCGACGCGAGCAGGCCGACCATGGAGTCGAGGTGGCGCGCGCCGTGCTCGACCAGGAGATCGAGGACACCCGATACGCCGTCAGGCGCGCCTACATGACGGCCATCTACGCGGGCATCCAGGCCGACCGGCTCACCCGCCTGCTGAAGGCGTTGGAAAGCGCTAGGGATGACAAGGGACTTGTGGGAATCGTCATTGAGGAATTCGCCG
>JAGWVO010000519.1 GCA_018970845.1 Planctomycetota bacterium | reverse complement strand
ACCGATGGCACTGTTCGCGCCGTCGGGCGGGCCGGTACAGGTTGGGCCTGAGGTTCGGGCCTTGGCTGGCCGGGCAAAGCCGGTGGCGGAGGCGCCACGGTCGACGGCACCGGTGCCAGGGGTGGCTGGGCCATCGAGGGCGCGGACGCGCACGGTGCCGAGGGAATGGGAGACGGGCACAGGCTTGGCCCGGCCGCTTCCACCACGGGCATCGTGGTCTCGCCATACGATACGAGCGTTTCGCCCGGGTTGAGCGGGACATTCGGCGCGTTGCGCTTCATGGCCGCCGTGGCGCCCGGAGAATGGTTGTCGTGGTTGTGCCGGCCGAAGTGGCGGGCCAGGAAACCCTTGCGTTCCTGATGTTGTTCAGGCGCGCCACAGGGGTCGGTGTTCGAGTTGGCGTGGTTCCTGCCGCCCAGGCCCTGGCACCCGGAGGCGCCAAAGGCTCCAAGGCCCAGCAGGATGGCCTTGATGGTGTGACGGATCATGTTCGTGGTTGTCCCCATGGCATGGCGGCCGTGGATCCACCACAGCGCGCCTCCCGGGAAACATTCCCCACGAAGCGGCCTCGATGCGGAAAAACTTGAGGGAAAAAAAAGCCCCCGGGCATTTCCGGGGGCGCAAGGCCGTCACAATCGTCACCAGCGGATCGAGGCTAACGGGAGGCGCTCCCGATCTGGCCCCTGAGATACTTGAGGGCCTCCTCGAGTTGCTTGTCGACATAGGCCGGCTTCGACTCCTTGTTGGGTCTGCCGCCCTCCGGTTCGATGATTTCCGTGTCGCGGAAATGGTCGAAGAGGTCGTCGCGTTCCTTGCGGGTGAGCTTCACCTCCAGGTTTGGCTTCACGCCCCAGGTGTCCTCCTCCTTGCCCGCCGTGGAAGACTTGTTCAGGTTCTTGCCACTGGGCCTCCAGAAAGTGGCGGTGGTGAGCTTGATCTCGCCTTCGCCGAACTCCTTGATGTTTTGCACCGATCCCTTTCCGAAACTGCGCTCGCCGACGATGAAGGCGCGGTGGTGGTCCTGGAGCGCCGCGGAGACGATCTCGCTGCCCGAGGCGCTGCCGCTGTTGACCAGGCAAACCATCGGGAAGTCGGTGAGGCTTCCCTCGGCGGAGCCGTTGAACTTGGTTTCCTGCCGGCCCCGGGGGCGGATGCTCACGATGAGTCCGTCATCGACGAACATGTCGGAGATGAGCACGGCGCTGTCGAGAAGTCCGCCCGGATTGAACCGGAGGTCGAACACCAGGCCGCGGAGGGCCTGCCGGTCGGCGCTGGCTTGCTTGCGGACCTCGTCCAGGGCCCGGCTCATGTCGCGGGCGGAGTTCCTGGCGAAGTTCGTGAGGCGGATGTAGGCGATCTTGCTCTTGGGATCGATCATGTAGTCCCAGTCGGCGTTGGGCTTGCGCTTGAAGCCGAGCACGCTTTCCACCTCGATGCGGGCGCGGATGAGGTTGATGTCCTTGGGGGCCGGTTGGCCTTCGCGCTGGATGGTGACGGTGACCGGGGTTCCGGGCTTGCCCAGGATCTTCTTGACCGCCTCGGTCGTGGCCATTCCCTTGGTGGAGATCACCTCGGGTTCCTTCAGCGGAGAACCGTTGCTGTCCACCGTGCGGACAATCCGCGTGATGATGTCGCCGGCCTGCATGCCCGCCTTGAACGCCGGGCTGCCCTTGATCGGAGTCACGACGAGCAGCATGTCGGAGACGCTGTCGCGGCGGATCTGCACGCCGATGCCCGTGAAGTTGCCCTGCACATCCTTGTCGAAGGCGGCCTTGGTCTCGGCGTCGATGTAGGTGGTGTAGGGGTCGAGCTTGGCCATCATCCGCTGCAGCGAGATGTCGATGTCCTTGTTCTTTTCAAGGTCTTCCCGCTTGCCGAGGTTCTGGCGGGTGTCGGCCAGCAGCGCCGAGAGGTCCTGGGCGGAGAGATCCTTGGCTGATTCCACGCGCTTGAGCAACTCGGGCGGCAGCTTTTCCTCGAGGCGGCTGTAAAGGCCCTTGATGGCGTTGCCGACAAGTTCTGGCTGCTTGAGTTCCTTGACATATTCCTTCACAAGCAGGGTTGTGGCCTTGATGACCGTGCGGGCGTAGTTTTCGGCGGCCTCGCGCGGGAGTTTCATCCCGTCAAGGATGTCCTTGCGGGCCTTCTCGAACGCCGAGGCGGTGCCGCCGTCGGCGAGTTTTTCGTATTCCTTGCGCAGGTTGCGCATCGCCTTGAGCCGGGGCATCGCCTCGAGCAGGTTCACGCCTTCCTTCTCAACCGCCTTGAGGGCGGAATTTTCCGCGACCTTGCCGCGGAACGCCGCGATGGCCGTTTCGGCTTTCTTCGCCGCCGCCGGATTCACCGAAAGCCGGTAGTGGTTGCCTCGGCCGCCAAGCACGAACGGAATGAGTTCCTTTTCCTTGGTTGTCTTGCCGATTTCCCGGGCTTTTTCAGTCATTTTCTTTTCAAGGAACTCCACCATCTCATCCACGGTGACCTGGAT